>JACQAI010000430.1 GCA_016195115.1 Pseudomonadota bacterium | reverse complement strand
GCTTCGCTCGCAATGACGGGCAGGGGTGTCGCGCCGGCTCAAATCCCGAGGTAGTACTTCTTGACCAGCTCGTTTTCGCGCAGGTCCTGGGCGCTCTGGCTCGCGAACGCGATCTCGCCGTGGACGATGATGTAGCCGCGATCGGCGATCTTGACCGCTTGGTTGAAGTTCTGCTCGGCCATCAACACGGTCAGGCTGTACCTGTCCTTGAGCTCCTTGATCTTCTCGATCATGCGGCTGACCAGGATCGGCGCCAGGCCCACGGAGGGCTCATCGACCAGCAAGATCCGCGGCGCCGACATCAGCGCGCGGCTGACGGCAAGCATTTGTTGTTCGCCCCCGCTCATGCTGCCGGCGAGCTGGTTGCGGCGCTGCTCGAGCACCGGGAAGGCGTCGAAGCAGTGGCGCAGGTTGGTGGTGATCTGCGCGCGCGCCGCCTTGCGGTAGGCGCCCAGGAGCAGATTTTCCTCGACCGTCAGCTTGGGGAACAGACGGCGACCCTCGGGCACCATGGCGATGCCGAGCTCGACGATCTCCTCGGTCGTGCGTTCGGCGAGGTTGACGCGGTGGCCGTCGGTCTCGAGATAGACCTCGCCGGCGGTCGGCGTCACGAGCCCCATGATGCACTTGATCAGGGTGCTCTTGCCGTTGCCGTTGGTGCCGAGCAGCGCCACCGTCTCGCCCTGCTCGACGCGAATCGACACGCCCTGCAGCACGCGCACCGCGCCGTAGCCGGCCTCGACCTGGTTGACGACGATCCTACTCGCCAAGGTAAGCCTTCTCCACCGCGGGGTTGCGCACGACGTCGTCGGGCGCGCCGTCGGCGATCTTCTTGCCGGCGTCGAGCACTACGATGCGCTGCGAGAAGCGCATCACCGCGCGCATGATGTGCTCGATCATGATGATCGTGATGCCGCGCTCGTTGAGCATGAAGAGCAGCGCCAGGATGTCGTCGACCTCGTTGCTCGACAGCCCGGCCATCGCTTCGTCGGCGATCAGCAGCTTGGGTTTGGCCGCCATGGCGCGCGCCAGCTCGAGCTTGCGCAGCTCGATCTGGGTCAAGCCGTTGGCGCGGTCTTGCGCTTTCTGGTCGAGGCCGACCTGGCGCAGGATCTCCATCGCGTCGGCGGCGACCTGGCCCGGGTGCGCCCATTCCTGGGCGGCGTACTCGAGCGGGATCGCCAGGTTCTCCATCAAGGTCATGCTGTTGAACGGTTTGGGGATCTGGAAGCTGCGCGCAATGCCCATGCGGGTGCGCCGATGCGCCGGCAGGGCGCGGATGTCGGCGCCGGCGAACAGGATGCTGCCGCTCTCATTGCGCAGCAGGCCCGAGATGCAGTTGACCAGGGTGCTCTTGCCCGAGCCGTTGGGGCCGATCAGGCCGAGGCGCTCGCCCAGCTGGACCTCGACGTTGACGGCATCGAGCGCGATGAAGCCGCCGAAGCGCTTGGTGACGTCGCGCGCCTGGAGCAGGACCTCGGCCATCAGGCGCGCCCCACGGCGTGAGGCGCCACCGCCCTGGCCGCGCTCTGGTGCGCCACGAAAGCCAGGATGGCGGCGACCACGCCGATCGCGACCGGGATCATGATCAGCGGGCCCACCCCGAACACCACGACCGTGGCTCCGGCGGCGACCAGCATCAAGACGCCGCCGAGCGTCGGCCGGATCAGGGCCAAGGCGCCGCCGCCGATCGCGACCAACGGGATCGTGATGCCCATCAGCTGCAAGAGGCCGGTGCCGGCGGCGCCGGTGATCGCGATGCCGGCGTCGCCGCTCAGGATGCCGAGGATCATCGCCGCGATGGCGGCGCGGCGCCCCGGGCGTCCCTCGCCGAATTCGCGCGCGAGCCCGATGATGCCGTCGGGCGCCACGGTCACGAAGATGACCAGGTTGACGCCGACGATCAGCAGATTGAGCGCCGACGAGATCGTCACGGTCGCGACCTGCTGCAAGGTGCCGAGCAGCACCGCGCCGATCACCGGGCCGACCCAGCTGGTCGTGCCGCCGATCAGCGGCATGGCGACCGAGTTGACCGCATAGGCGAGGCTGAAGCCCGACGCCGGGTCGAGGTAGGTGACGTAGTAGGGGTAGGGCGCGCCGGCGACGCCCATCAGGAAGCCCGACACCGTGGTCGCGAACAGCTTGAGGCGCAGGGTCGGCACGCCCATCGACTCGGCCGCGACCTCGTCGTCGCGGATCGCCTTGAGGCCGCGGCCGATCCACGAGCGCTCGATCAGCCAGGCGATCACGATCGAGCCGAGCGCCAGCAGCAGCATGACCATGAAGAGGAACTGGACGTAGTTGTCGAACAACAGCACCTCCTTCGGCCGGATCGTGTAGACGCCGCGCGAGCCGCCGACATAGTCCCAGTTGGTCACGAAGGTCTGCAGCACGATCGCGAGCGCCAGGGTCGCGATCGAGAAGAACACGCCCTTGAGGCGCAGGGTCAGGTAGCCGGTGCCGAGCCCGACCAGCCCCGCGACCAGCCCGCCGCACACGATCAGCACCGGCATCGGCGCGCCCAGCGCCTTGATCAGCACGACCGAGCTGTAGGCGCCGATCGCGAAGAAGCCGGCGACGCCGAAGTTCACGTAGCCCGTGTAGCCGCCGAGGATGTTCCAGCCGGTCGACAGCACGATGTACTGCAGCACGACATAGGCGGCGAAGTAGTAGTACTGGTTGCCGATCAGCCGGGTCGCCACGAAGCCGAGCGCGGCGCACGCGACGATGCCGATCCAGAACGCGGCCGCGCCCTTGCGCATGGCCTAGCGCCCGAGCAGGCCCGCCGGTCGCACCGCGAGCACCAGCAGGAGCAAGCCGAACGCGATCGCCGGCGACCATGACGGGCCGTAGAACGTCGCCGTGAAGCTCTCGGCGACGCCGATGATGAACGCCGCGATGATCGTGCCCGGCACGCTCGACATGCCGCCGAGCACGCAGATCGCGAACACCCGGCCGATATAGTCGCGGCCGATCGACGGCTCGACCGGGCCGATGATGATCAGCAGCGCGCCCGCGACGCTGGCGGTCGCGATCGACAGGCCGAACGCGATCTCCTTGATGCGCGCGGGATTGGCCGCCATGAGCTGCAGCGCCAGGCGGTCCTGCGACACCGCCTTGATGGCGCGGCCGTAGAAGGTGCGGCTCAGGAACAGCTCGAGCAGCCCGAGCATCGCCATGGCCACGACAAAGGGAATGCACAGGCGCATCGGCAGGCCGACCAGCCCGACGTAGATGTTGGCACCGATATAACCGGCCTCGACCGAGCGGTAGTCGACCCCGAACACCAGGATCAGGCTGACCTCGGCGATGAACAGCACGCCGAAGAAGAAGGCGAGGCCGCGGATCGCCTCCTGGCCGCGCCGCTCGAAGGCGGTGTAGTAGATTCGGTACATCGCCATGCCGAGCACGAAAAACAGCGGCGCCGCGACCACGCCGATGACGACGGGATCGACGCCGTAGTTCTGGTTGACGTAGTAGGCGATGAACGAGCCCAGCATGATGAACGCCGGGTGGGCGATGTTGACGATGTCGAGCATGCCGAACGTGACCGTGACGCCGACCGTCACCGCCGCGTAGAAGCCGCCGAGCAGGATGCCGGCGACGATGGCGTTGAGGAAGAGATCAAGCACCGGACGGCGAGCGCAGCTCCCCCTCGAATTCTTCGTTGGTTTATACGCCCGCGCGAAAATGGCGGCGATCCCCGAAATCGCCGCCATCTCATTGTCACTCAAGCAATCTATCGCTAAAATTCGCGGCAGAGCAAGGGTCGCTGTTGTCCCACAGGCGGAGGAGACGCCATGCAATCCGATCCCGTTCGCGACGCGCTGGCCGGCAAGAGCACCCGTCACGTCACCATGGCCGAGATGCTGACGCGGGTGGCGCGCTACGACGCGCTGAAGTCCAGCAAGGAGGCGTTCGTCGACAGCCTGCTGCCCGGTCACGAGCGCGAGATCCTCAACGTGATCGGCAACGGCGTCACCGAAGACGCCAGCCTCAAGCCGGCGATCGCCGACGCGCAGGATTTTCACCTCACCCTGGTGCGTGCCGAGCCCGGCAAGGGCGCGGCGCTGCACTCGCACAAGACGCTCGAGGTGTTCGTGGCGCTCGAGGGCAGCTGGGCGGTGTTCTGGGGCGACCGCGGCGAGCAGGAGGTCGTGCTCGAGCAGTGGGACACCATCTCGGTGCCGACCGGCGTGATGCGCGGCTTCCGCAACGCCGGCACGGCCGGCGGCGTGCTGATGTCGATCCTCGGCGGCACCGATCCCGGCCGCGTCACCTGGGCCGCCCAGGTGCTCGAAGCGGCGCGCAAGAGCCCGCTCCGGCTCGACGCCAAGGGCAACGTCGAGCGGGTCGGCTGACTACAGGACCTTGCAGACCTCGTCGAATTGCCAGCGCGGGCTGCGGCCGAAAATCTTGCTCGGGTCGCCGTGGCCGATGTTGATCAGGAAGTTCGACTTGACCGTGCCGTCGGGGAAGAACGCGGCGTCGACCTTGGCGTTGTCGAAGCCCGACATAGCGCCGATATCGAAGCCGAGCGCGCGCGCCGCCATGATGAAATAGGCGCCCTGCAGGGTGCCGTTGCGGAACGACGTGGTCTCGATCAGCTTGGCGTTGCCCTCGAACCAGGTGCGCGCCTCGAGGTTGTGCGGAAACAGCGTCGGCAGGTGCTCGTAGAACTTGAGGTCGTAGCCGACGATCGCGACCACCGGCGCGCCCATCGTCTTGTCGACGTTGCCCGAGAGCAGCGCCGGCTTGAGGCGCTCCTTGGCCGACTGGCTGCGCAGGAACAGGAAGCGCGCCGGCGAGCAATTGGCCGACGTCGGCGCCATCTTCATGGTGTCGAAGATCCTCCGCACGTCGGCGTCGCTGACCGGCTTGTCGGTCCAGCCGTTATGGGTCCGCGCGTCGAGAAACAGCAGGCGCAGCCCGTCGTCGTTCAAGGTCGGCATCTCGGTTGCTCCGCTCAGCGCATCGTCGGCATGACGAGCGCTTCCAGCCGCCGAAGCTGTGGAACGCCAGCGGCACCGGAATCGGCACGTTGATGCCGACCATGCCGACCTTGATCTGGTTGGCATACTCGCGCGCCGCATCGCCGTCGCGCGTGAAGATCGCGGTGCCGTTGCCGTACTCGTGGTCGTTGACCAGCTTGACGGCATTGTCGAAGTCGGGCACGCGCACCACCGCCAGCACCGGCCCGAAGATCTCCTCCTTGTAGATGCGCATGGAGGGTTTCACGTCGTCGAACAACGTGCCGCCGATGAAGAAGCCGCTCTCGTAGCCCTGCAGCTTGAGACCGCGGCCGTCGACCACCAGCTTGGCGCCTTCCTTGACGCCGAGGTCGATGTAGCCGCTCACCTTGTCGAGATGCTGGCGCGTCACCAGCGGACCCATCTCGGCCTCGGGGTCAGTGCCCGGGCCGACCTTGAGGGC
>JACQAI010000429.1 GCA_016195115.1 Pseudomonadota bacterium | reverse complement strand
CGCAATCGATCGCGCTGGCGGCCGATGCGCTGATCGGGGCGCAGCGCCGCCATCAGGCCCTGGCAGGCCTGCCCGCCGCCGGCGCGCCGCGCACGCTCGACGAGGGCTACGCGATCCAGGACACCGTCGCACGGCACGGTGGTGCTACGCTCGGCTACAAGGTCGGCTGTGCGTCCA
This sequence comes from Pseudomonadota bacterium, assembly GCA_016195115.1. Lineage (GTDB taxonomy): Bacteria > Pseudomonadota > Alphaproteobacteria > Elsterales > Elsteraceae > JACQAI01. The sequence continues at coordinate 5,110 of JACQAI010000429.1, read as the reverse complement.
AGGCGTCGCAGGCGCTGATGAAGACGACCGAGCCGTTCGCCGGGCGGATCTTCGCCGAGCGCGTCCATCGGTCGCCGGCGACCGTCCGGCGCGCGGACTTTTTCGTGTACGGCGTCGAGGCCGAGTTTGGCTTCCGAATGGCACCCGACCAGCCGGCGCGCGCGGCGCCGTACACGCGCGACGACGTCGCCGCCGCGGTGGCGGAGGTGCTGCCCGTGGTCGAGATCTGCGACACCCGCTTCGCCGACTGGAAGGCGGTCGGCGTCGCGGCGATCGTCGCCGACAATGCGTTCCACGGCGGGCTCGTCGTGGCACCGGGCACGACAGACTACCGCCGGCTCGACCTGGCGACCCACGAGGTCGTGCTGTCGATCGATGGCGCCGAGCGCGGCCGCGGCACCGGCGCGCTCGTGCTCGGCCACCCGCTCGACAGCCTGGCCTGGCTGGCCTCCGACCTGTCACGCCGCGGCCAGGCGCTGAAGCGTGACGAGATCGTCGCCGCCGGCACCTGCACGGGCCTCCACTTCATCACCGGCCCGGCCCACGTGGTCGCTTCGTTCGGCGCGCTCGGCGAGGTTCGCTTCGAGGTCGTCGGCTGAGGCCCGGCGGGTGCGCTTCCCCCACGCTGCCCACGGCGCACCGAAAGGTGCCGGGCGATGATCGCGCTGTTCGGCATCCCGCTCGAGCTGATGTTCGGCCAGCTCCTGCTCGGGCTGATCAACGGCTGCTTCTACGCGCTGCTGAGCCTCGGGCTGGCGGTGATCTTCGGCATGCTGCGCGTGGTCAATTTCGCGCATGGCGCCCAGTACACCTTGGGCGCGTTCGTCGCCTATCTGCTGCTGACCGCGCTCGGCGTCAATTTCTGGTTCGCGCTGGTGCTGGCGCCGCTGGTCGTGGCGCTGATCGGCATGCCGCTCGAGCGCTTCCTGCTGTCGCGGCTCTACGGTCTCGACCATCTCTACGGGCTGCTGCTGACCTTCGGCTTCGCGCTGATCGTCGAGGGCATCCTGCGCCACGTCTTCGGCGTCGCCGGGCGCGCCTATCCGGTGCCGGCGTCGCTGGCCGGCGGCATCGACCTCGACTTCCTCTACATGCCGATCTATCGCGCCTACGCGATCGGCGCGTCGCTGGTCGTGTGCTTCGGCACCTGGTACGCGATCGAGCGCACCAAGATGGGCAGCTATCTGCGCGCCGCGACCGAGAATCCGGCGCTGGTCCAGGCGTTCGGCATCAACGTGCCGCTGTTGATGACCTTGACCTACGGCGCCGGCGTGGCGCTGGCCGGCCTGGCCGGCGTGCTCGCTGCACCGGTCTACCAGGTCAGCCCGCGCATGGGCGCCGACCTGATCGTCATCGTGTTCGCCGTCGTGGTGATCGGCGGCCTGGGCTCGATCATGGGCGCGATCGTCACCGGCATCGGGCTCGGCCTCGCCGAGGCGTTCTGCAAGGTGTTCTGGCCCGAGGCCTCGGCCACCGTCGTGTTCGTCATGATGGCGCTGGTGCTGCTGCTGCAGCGACCGAGCGAGGAGCCGGCGGGCGGCACCTTCGCGCAGGCGCCGCCCAAGCGCGACGGCACCAAGATCGCCGCCCTGGTGCTGCTCGCGATCGGCCTGGCGGCACCGCTGTTCGGCTATCCGATCTTCCTCATGAAGGCGCTGTGCTACGCGCTCTATGCCTGCGCCTTCAATCTGCTGATCGGCTATGCCGGGCTGCTGTCGTTCGGCCACGCCGCCTATTACGGCTCGGGCGCCTACGCCGCGGGCTACGCGGCCAAAACCCTGGGCGCCACGACCGAGGTCGCCTTGATCTTCGGCACGTTGGTCGCAACCGCGCTGGGCGCGCTGTTCGGCAGCCTGTCGATCCGCCGTTCCGGGATCTATTTCGCGATGACGACCTTGGCGTTTGCGCAGCTGGTCTATTTCTTCTGCCTGCAGGCGCCGTTCACCGGCGGCGAGGACGGCATGCAGTCGATCCCGCGCGGCCGGCTGTTCGGCGTGCTCGACCTCACCGACCACGTGACGATGTACTATCTGGTGCTCGCGATCGTGCTCGGCGGCCTGTTCGCGATCCACCGCATCGTCCATTCGCCGTTCGGCCAGGTCCTCAAGGCGATCCGCGAGAACGAGACGCGCGCGCGCTCGCTCGGCTACGACGTCGCGCGCTACAAGGTGATGGTCTTCACCCTGTCGGCGGCGCTGGCCGGGCTGGCCGGTGCGACCAAGGCGCTGGTGTTCCAGATCGCGACCCTGACCGACGTCTTCTGGGCCAACTCGGGCGAGGTCGTGCTGATGGCCCTGCTCGGCGGCATCGGCACGCAGTTCGGCCCGGTGGTGGGGGCGATATTTCTCGCCGGGCTCGACAACTACTTGGCGGCGGCCGGCGCCTGGATCACCATCATCATGGGCGGCATCTACGTGCTGTGCGTGATGACGTTCCGGCGCGGGTTGGTCGGCGAATGGGCGCATCGGTTCCGCATCAAGCTGTAACGACCACGAGGGGGAGACAACCGTGAGAAGCATGATCGCGTTCGGCGCCGCGCTGGCGGCAGTCGGGCTGGTGTCGGCCGCCGGGCCGGCAGCGGCGCAGTTCTCCGACGATATGATCAAGATCGGCGTCTTGACCGACATGACGGGGGTCTTCTCCGATCTCGCCGGCCAGGGCTCGGTCGACGCGGCGCGCATCGCCGTCGAGGAGCTCGGTGGCCGGGTGCGCGGCAAGAAGATCGAGGTGATCTTCGCCGACCATCAGCACAAGGCCGACATCGGCACCAGCCTGGCGCGCCAGTGGTACGAGCGCGACGGCGTCGATCTGATCGTCGACGTGCCCAACTCCGGGATCGCGCTGGCGGTCCAGGAGATCGCCAGGAAGGCCGGCAAGCTGGTGGTCTACTCGTCGGCGGCGGTCGAGCGGCTGACCCAGGACGTGTGCTCGCCGACCGGCCTGCACTGGGTCTACGACACCTATTCGCAGGCCAACGTGCTCGGCCGGGTGCTGGTCGGCGAGGGCTACGACACCTGGTACATGCTGGTCGCCGATTTCGCCTTCGGCCACGCCATGCAGGCGACGATGGAGGAGACGGTGAAGGCGGCCGGCGGCAAGGTCGTCGGCAGCGCGCGCCACCCGCTCGGCCTGACCGATTTTTCGTCGTTCCTGCTGCAGGCCCGCGCGTCGAACGCCAAGATGATCATGCTCGGCGCCGGCGGCAACGACACCGTCAACGCGATCAAGCAGGGCGCCGAGTTCGGCATCTTCCGGCGCGGCCAGAAGATGGTGTTCCCGATCACCTTCGCGCACGAGATCTACGCGCTCGGCCTGCCGCTCGCCCAGGGCATGCAGTTCATCGAGGGGTTCTACTGGGATTTCGACGACCGCACCCGCGGCTTCGCCAAGAAGATGTACGACAAGATCGGCCGCCAGCCCTCGTCGGTGCATGCCGGGGTGTACTCGGCGACGCTCAACGTCCTGAAGGCGATGGACGCGGCCAACACCGACGACGGCCTCAAGGTCATGGCCCAGCTGCGCAGCATGACGATCGACGACGCGTTCGCGCGCAACGGCAAGGTGCTGCCCAACGGCCGCTTCATCCACGACATGTATCTCGTCAAGGTGAAGACGCCCGAGGAATCCAAGAACCCGTGGGACCTCTACACGATCACGCGGACGATCCCGGCCGACCAGGCGTTCCGCCCGCTCGCCGACAGCACCTGCCCGCTGGTCAAGAAGTAGCCCGCCGGCGGCGGCAGGCCGCTAGACCTTGAACCGGCTGGCCAGCGCGTCGGCGAACAGCTCGTCGACCGCGAGCCGGCGATGGCAGACGCCCTGCTCGAAGGCGTATTGCAGGAACGCCTCGAGGGTCGGGCGGTTGGGTTCGACGCCGTAGGGAAACAGCTCGCCGAACTGCGCCTGCGCCTTGGCCGCGAGATCGTAGATCCAGGGCACCGGGAAACGCGTCGCGGTGACCTCGAGCGCGCGCGCGACCGAGCGCCGCTTGGCTTCCTCGAAGGCGTTGAACAGGTTCACGGCGATCCATGGATGGGGCGCCAGCACGTCGCTGCGGATCGCCACGACATGCATGATCGGAAAGATGCCGGTGTCGCGCCAATAGGCCTCCTCGACCGCGCGATAGTCCTCGAACAGGCGCACGATCTTGGGATCGCCGCGCTCGAAGCTGGCGGGCGGATGCGCGGTCAGGATCGCGTCGAGCTCGCCGGCGAGCAGCATGGCGTCGAGCGATTTGCCGGGCACCGCGGTGTAGCGCGTGCCCGCGGGCAGGTTCAGTTTGACCTTCTCGGTGCGGCCGGGCTCGTTGACCCCGGCCTGATACCAGTCGATGTCCTGCAGCTTGAGCCCGTACTGATGGATCAGCGCGCCGCGGCTGTAGACCGCCGCGGTCTGCGCCCATTCGGGCACGCCGATCTTGCGGCCCTTGAGATCGGCGGGCGCGCGCACGGCGCCGTCGCGCCGCACGTAGATCGACGAGTGGCGGAACACGCGCGACGGAAACACCGGGATGGCGGTCAGCGAGGTGTCGCCCTGCGAACGCAAGGCGACGTACTTGCCCATCGACATCTCGGAGACTGCCCATTCGCGGAACTTGACGAAGCGGAAGAAGATCTCCTCGATCGTCAGGGTCAGGAACGTCGTGTCGATGCCCTCGGCGCGCACGCGGCCGCTCGCGAAATCGCGCACGTGATCGTAGTCGCTGATCGCGATCGTCAGCATGAGGCGGCCGGCAGCGCTCAGGGCGGCGGGGGTCTCGGCGGTCATCGCGGGGGTCCTTCGATCGACAGGGGCAGCCGTTACGGCATCCTAGGGCATGATCGGATCAAGCTGAACCGAACCGCAATGAGTTCGCATTTCCCTTCTGCGCCTGGCGCGGACCCAGCGCCCTATTGGGGGATGGGGGGATGGCAGGGGATGGAGGGGTGGTGCGCGAAGCGCATTCATTCACGCCCGCCGCCTGTTCGAGCGTGCCGCGGTTTCTCCCCTCCATCCCCCTGCCATCCCCCCATCCCCCCAAATGGGCTGCCGGGCCGGCGGCCGGCGGAAGAGGACGATGAGAACTCCGGGCGTCACAGCAGGCCGGTGGCGTCGCGCAGGCTCGGAAAGG
>JACQAI010000428.1 GCA_016195115.1 Pseudomonadota bacterium | reverse complement strand
GCCACCTGAACGCTGTTGACGCCGTTGGCCAACGTCAGCGTGTCGGCGCCGGTGCCCAGGTCGATCGTCGCGCCGAGCTGCGGCGCGGTCAGCACCACCGTGTCGCTCAGCGTGCCGCCGAGCAGCGACTCGACGTTGGCGACGTTGACGGTATTCGCCGCGCTGCCGAGCAGGCTCAGCGTATCGCTGCCGCTGGCGAGGTCGATCGTCGCGCCGGTCGCGGCAGTCAACAGCACCACGGTGTCGGCACCGCTGCCGCCTAGGATCGACTCAACACTCACGACGTTGAGGCTATTGGCGCCGTTCGCCAGGGTCAGGGTGTCGGTGCCGGTGCCGAGGTCGATCGTCGCGATCGCCTGCGGCCCCGTCAGCACCACGGTGTCGTTCAGCGTACCGGCCAACAGCGCCTCGACATTGGCGATGTTGACGCTGTTCGCCGCCGTGCTGAGCAGGGTCAGCGTGTCGCTGCCACCACCGAGGTCGATCGTCGCGCCCGAGGCCGCGGTCAGAAGCACGATCGTGTCGGCCGCTGCGCCGCCCAGGATCGACTCGACGTTGGCGACGTTGAGGCTATTGGTGCCAAGCCCTGAGAGGCTCAGCGTGTCACTGCCCGATCCGAGATCGATGGTCGCCACGCCTTGCGCCGCGGTCAGCACCACGGTGTCGGTCAGCGTGCCGCCGAGCAGAGACTCGACGTTGGCGACGTTGACGGTGTTCGCCGCGGTGCTGAACAGCGTCAGGGTGTCGGTGCCGCCGCGCAGGTCGACCGAGCCACCGGTCATCGCCGTCAGCAGCACGATGGTGTCGTTGGCCGAGCCGCCGACGATCGTCTCGACGTTGGCGACGTTGATGCTGTTGGCGAGGTTGGCGAGCGAGAACGCATCGGCGCCGGCGCCGAGATCGACGGTGCCGCCGCTGATCGCGTAGTTGACCAGCGTGATGACGTCGTTGCCGTTGGCGCCGGGCAGGCCGGCGCTGGAGTCGCTGAGGATGTTCTGGAAGCTCGCGTTCGACCCGTCGACCGTTACGACGAAGCCGGTGGCCGCGGACAGCCCCAGCGTCTCGATATTCGACAGGTTGAAGGCGGTCATATTGAGCCCGCCGCCATTGACCAGGCGGAGCTCGTCGTTGCCGCCGCCGCCGTTGACCGTGTCGCCCACACCCAGGGTCGTGGGATCGAAGAAGACGACGTCGTTGCCGAGACCGGTTTGGATCGAGTCGTTGCCCGCGGTCATCACCGGGGTGAGGTTGGCGCCGGCGCTGAGCGCGCCGATCGTGTCGGCGCCGGTGCCGCCGGTGATCGTGTCGTTGTAATTGCTGCCGACGATCTGGTTGCCGCCGTTGTTGGCGAGCATGACGAGGCCGCCGGTCAGCGTGACGAGATGCGCGTCGACGCCGAGCGGCGTCGTGCCGGTCAACGCGCCGGCGCCGGCGACGCTCGCCGGATCGGCGCTGACCGCGATCGTCATCGTGGCGTTCGGATCGCTGATGTGGCTGCTCAGGGTCAGCCGATCGCCAGCCGTGGTGCTGGTGAAGCGGATGACGTCGGCGCCCGCGCCGCCCTTGATCGTCTCGCCGGCGGTGTGGTCGGCGCCGTTCGCGATCAGGAACAGGTTCGAGGTCGACTGGCTGGCATCCAGGCTGTCGGTGCCGCCACCGCCGACCAGGACGTTGCCGCCACCGGCGCCGGCGATGATCGTGTCGTTGTAGGCGCCGCCGATCAGGGTATCGCCGGGCGCGCTGGCGGCATTGCCCATGATGGTGAGCGGCAGCGGCGCCGCGCTGGCGTCGATCGCGAGCGGCGTCGTATCGGTCAGCGCGGCCTGACCCGCCGCGCTCAGCGTATCGGGGCTCGCGGTCACCAGGAAGGTGCCATCGGCGGATGCCAGGTGCGCGTTCAGGACCAGGGTGTCGCCCGGTGTCGTGCTGGCGAAGCGGATCTCGTTGATGCCCGGCGTGCCGTTGGCGTACGGGCTGGTGGTGCCGCCGTCGATCGTCGTCCCGGACGTCAGCTCGCTGCCGGCGTAGAAGACGAACACGTCGTTGTCGGGGCCGCCGCTCAGCAGATCGCCGCCCGCCAGGCTGTCGCCCAGACCGACGATGGTGTCGGCGCCGGAGCCACCCGACAGCGTATCACTGCCCGGCGAGCCGACCAGGATGTGGCCGACGACGGTCTGGGTCGCGTCGATGGTCGTCGAGCCCGTGATGCCGCCGCCAACCACCAGGGCGTGGCCGAGCACCGACGTGGTTCCGGAATCGGCATCGAGATAGATCGTCGTGTTGCCGCGGAACTGGGTGGCGTCGATCGTCAGGTTGTGCGCATGCCGGATCGTGATCGTGCCGTCACCGGTCAGCTTTAGCGTCGTGCCATCGGGCGCAGCAATGATGCCGACCGCGTCGAGCGTCAGGACCGCGCCGTTGGCGATGATGAAGACGATTTGTTGGACATTCTTGATGCTGAGGTGGCTGTTGATGTCCTGCGGCGAGCGGAACAGCGCGATCAGGTCGTTGTGACCGACACTGCCGCCATCGCAGATGTCGCCCGACTGCAGCGAGTTCGCCACCGTGAACGCGTCGAAGTGGTTGTAGCCGTTGTTGTGCGTGAACTCGTCGTGGCCGAGGGTGAAGAACGCGAAAAAGACGACGTGCGCCGAGCTGCCGCCGACCTGCGCGGCCGCCTGCGAGGTGTCGAGCGAATTGGCGGCCAGCGCCTTCCCCGCGCCGCCGCTGCCGCCGCCACCGCTACCGCCACCGTCGCTCGCGGCGCCCTTGCCGCCGCCGCCGCGGTTGCCGCCGGCGCCTCGGCCCTCGCCCGGCGCACCACCCTGTTGACCCTCCGCCGCACGGGCCGGCCCGGCGCCGGCTCCCGCGGCGCTGGCCTGCTGGGGCGGCACCTGCGGCAGCGACTGGATCAGCCGACCGAGCGTGCCGCCGAGCAGGCCCGGCGGCGCGATGTAGGGCGGCGACGGCGGCGTGAAGAAGCCGGTGATCGAGACGGTCTGGTTCGGCGCCGTCAGGTACTGCGTGCCGCTGGCGTTGGTGACCTCGATCGCGCTCGGCAGGCCGCGCGGGTCCTCGAGCAGCGTGATTGTGCTGCCGGCACCGTCGCTCGCGATGTTGCCGCCGACCTGGGTGCCGCGAATGCCGATCGTGCCGATCGGCGTGCGCACCGACATCGCGTCGCTCTGCGACGCCGCGATGTCGCCGGTGGCGAACACGAAGGCGCCCTTGAGGATCGAGACGGCGAGGCTGCCACCCTTCGAGGCCGGCTTGTAGACCAGCTCGTCGAGCCGCATCCGGCCGCCCTCGCCGAGCGCGAAGGTGGTGTTGTCGTCGAGGATCAAGCCGACCGAGCCGTCGGGCTGGCTCTCGAGCGTATCACGCAGGAAGACCGGATCGCCCTTGGCGAGCACCGCCTTGGTGCCGTCGACATGGGTCGCCGTGACCGTGCCCTGGACGAGGTCGACGCGGCCGATCGGCTGCAGCCGGCTCGCCGCCGCCTGCGCGAGCTGCGCGCCGGGCTCGACCGCCTGCGCGAGCTGGACGTGCGACGGCTGCCCGGCGAGCGCCGCCGCGAAGTCGCCGGGCACGCTGCTGCCGTCGGCGCTGACCAGCTGCGGCAGCCGATCGTGCGCGAAGAAGTCGTCGACCTGGGTGCGCGCGCCGGCGCCGTCGGTCAGGACCAGGGCGGTGCCGTCGCGGTGATAGGCGGCATCGGCCAGGGTGTGCTGGCTGACCGGGACGAACAGCTGCCCGGCGGCGCCATCGCCAAGGTGCACGTCACCCGCCGCGGTTGCGGGTCCATGCCCGCCGCCGCCCGGGTCGTGCGACCCCGTCGCCGACGCGCTTTCAGACCCTGTCTTCAACCGACCTACCGCAGTCCAAAAATCCCAGACTTTTTAACGGTCTATCATTTGAATTAACGACTTATGAGTTGCTTAGGAGCAACGCACGGAAATTGCGGATATCTCGCTAAAAACTCTCAAATATTTCCTACAATTGTAGAGGCTGCCCGACCGCCGGGGCTGCGCCCTAGGGTTGCGCCGGCCACAGCCGAGCGACTCGCCCGGCCGGCGATGCCCCCCCTGCGCGTACGCGCGGGGCGGAACTCCGATGCCGCGTCTTGCGAGGCAGCCGCCATTCCTGCCTCCTCTTGCGGGATCTTTCTGTGTGTTACGCGGCCTCGGCGCGCGCCTCGAGTTCCGCGGGCCGCAGCACATGGACCTTGGCGCGGTGAACGTCGATGACGCCGTCCTCGCGCAGCTGGGTCATCGTCCGGCTGACCGTCTCGATGGTCAGCCCCAGATAGTCGGCGATGTCGGTCCGCGTCATCGGTAGCTCGATGTGATCGCCGTCGGCGCGGCGCCCGATCTGCGTCAGGAAAGACGCCACGCGCTCGGCGGCGGTCTTGCGCCCAAGCAGGAGCATCTGGTCCTGCGCCGCGATCAGCTCGCTGCAGGCTCGGCGCAACAACAAGCGCGCGACCAGCGGCGACACCGCGACGAGCAGCTCGACCTTCTTGCGCGAGAACCGACTGACCGTGACCGGACCGACAGCGACCGCGCCCGCGAGGTAGGTGTCTTCCGGGGCGAGACCCACGAAATCTCCGACGAACAGGAATCCCGTGATCTGACAACGGCCGTCGGCCAGAGTCCGATAGACCTTCACGACACCGGAGGTGATTCGGAACAGATGCTCGGCGGGATCGCCCTCCATCAGGATCTGCGCGCCCGGTTGGAATGCGACAGCGGTCGCGATCGCGGCCAGCGGTCCGATGTCCGTCTTGTCCTCGGCGACAGCCTTGATCGGACTGCGAGCGGTCGTCGGCGCACGGTCGTGAACTCCCGGCACATACGCGAAGCGCCGAGTCGTCCGTGTGTTCGTTTGTGCCATGCCGCTCATGTGGCTCCTCCGTCCCATTCGATGGTCGGAGCCTAAGATCGAGCCGACGAGCGAGTTAGTCTGGAATACTACCTACCGCCGACACGAGGAATCGCGCGGCGGCCGAAAACCCGCGGTCTTCCTCGCAAACGGCGCTCCAGCGCAGCGCGACGTACGGATTTGTACCTATTCGGTTTTCGGCCGCAAGCGGCCTGGACGGGCGCGACGACCTCAACGGGTTTGGCCGAACACCGTCGTGATGGTCGTGCACGCCGAGCGCATCGGGGCGCCGCGCGGCACGGGAAGCTGATGGGTCAGGTCCGATTGACCCAGATCAAGGCGGGCAGCCGACCGGCGCCGCCAGACTCGTCCTAAGCTACCCGGCGGCTGAAAGGACCGCACCAAGCCATGAGCGACCAGCTGCTTGAAAGAACCCCGGCTCCCGATACCGCGGCTGGGATCGCGACGGGGTTCCTCGTGGTCGACGGCGCGACCGTGATCGCGCGGCTGAACAGCGCCGATTCGGCGATCGCACGTGCGACGCGACGGCTGCGGGAGCTGATCGAACAGGACCGCTTCGGCACCATCAAGATCGTCGACCCGTCCGGCCGTGTGCTCTGGCGCGAGAGCGCCGCCTGCTAGCGTGCCGGTCCGCTTCGGTCATCCCTGCAAACGCCAAGTCCAGTCCAGGGTCCTGGACCCCCAAGCTCGAGCTGAGCCGATCACGCCCCAAGATGTCAG
>JACQAI010000332.1 GCA_016195115.1 Pseudomonadota bacterium | reverse complement strand
CGTTGGCGGTGCCGACCGTATGCTCCGTACCGCCCATGCACCAGATGAAGGTCGATGGCTTCTCCTTCGCGAAAGTCTCGGCGACCTTTTTGAGCTGGTCGCCCGGTATGCCGGTGACGCGCTCGACTTCATCCGGGGTCCACTTGGCGACCTCGGCGCGAATCTGATCCATGCCGTAAACGCGCTGCTGGATGAATGTCTTGTCTTCCCAGCCGTTGTTGAAGATGTGGTGCAGCATGCCCCAGATCACCGCGATGTCCGTGCCGCTGCGGAAACGGACATACTCGGTCGCGTGCGCGGCCGTGCGCGTGAAGCGCGGATCGAGCACAAAGACGTTGGCGCGGTTGATCTCCTTGCCGGTCAGAATGTGCTGAAGCGATACCGGATGGGCTTCGGCGGCGTTCGAGCCCATGAAGATCACGGTCTTCGAATTGCGAATGTCGTTGTACGAGTTGGTCATGGCGCCGTAGCCCCATGTGTTCGCAACGCCTGCGACCGTGGTCGAGTGACAGATGCGCGCCTGGTGGTCGACGTTGTTGGTGCCCATGAAGGCCGCGAACTTGCGGAACAGGTAGGCGCCCTCGTTGGTGAACTTGGCCGAGCCGAGCCAGTAGATCGAATCAGGCCCGGACTTCTGGCGGATCGCCTCGAGCTTGTCGCCGATTTCGTTGATCGCGACGTCCCACGAGATGCGCTGCCACTGGCCGCCGACCAGCTTCAGGGGGTAGCGCAGCCGGCGGTCGCCGTGCACCAGCTCGCGGGTCGCCGCACCCTTGGCGCAGTGCGAGCCGCGGCTGATCGGACTGTCCCAGCCCGGCTCCTGGCCGACCCACACGCCGTTCAGCACCTTGGCGACGACCGTGCAGCCGACCGAGCAGTGCGTGCAGATGTTCTTCTTGATCGTGATCGCGGCCCCCGGCGCCTGGAACGCCGCGTCGGCCTGGCGCACGCCGGCGAGCGGCAGGGTCCCGACCGCGGCGAGGCTGCCGCCGACCAGGCCGGAGCGGCGCAGGAAAGCGCGGCGGTCGAGCGCGTCGCCGCCCTGGTTGCCGAGCGCGGTCGCGAGCGCGTTGCGGCGGGCCTGACGATCGGTGCGTTTGATCAGCATGGCGCGCCCCCCTAGTACCGGTTGACCTTGTAGAAGGTCTTGACGTGATCGGTCTCGCGATAGCGCGGCTTGCGCTTCTCGTCGTTGGTCTCCGAGTCCGCCTTGGCGTCGTGCGCCAGCGGCACCGCGGCGGCCGCCGCGAGACCCGCGCCGGCACCCATCGCGCTCAGGAACTTGCGACGGCCGACCGCCGCTTTGCCCGGTTGCTTCATGGTCACGTCCTCCCCAACCCGTTGCACGCGCCGCGATCGCCTCACGACGGCAGCGCGAAAGCCTCCGTCTCGATGTCGATGAACACCCGCCCCAGCGCCCCGACCTGGCGATAGAACGGCGCGTGCTCGGCGCCCGCCACGTCGCCGAAGAACCGTCCGACCCACGGCGCCACGTGCTGCTCGAACAGCGCGCGCTCGCCGCCGCCGCGCACCGCCAGCCGCCGGCTCGCCAGCCCGGCCATGATCTCGAGCAGCAGCGCGACGTGATCCTCGGGCTCGACCTGGTCGGGCGCGCGCTCGATGCCGAGCTCGGCGAGCTGCTCGCGCAGGCGCGCCAACGGCCGCTCATAGAGAAACCCGGTCATGTAGTACGAGCCGTAGGGCATGAACTCGCCGCGGCCGACGCCGATGAACAAATCGAAGTACTCGCGCTCGGCCGCGGCGGCGCCGACGCGACCCGCCGCCGCGGCGAGCGCGGCATGCGCCGCGCCGAGCACGCTGGTGTCGCCGCCGAGCGCGCTCAGCCGCCGCAGCAGCTCGGCGTCGGGGGCGCGCCGCAGCAGGGTCGCGAGCAGCGCATATTCCTGGGCGCGCGCGGCGTCGATGTCGTCGGCGGCCTCGGCGGCGCCGTAGAGGTCCGGGCGTTCGAAACCGACGGCTGGGCGATGCCAATTTTCCGGGCAAGCGCGCCGACTCCGCCGGCTGCGCGGATCGCTTCATCGAGGCCCGAGTCGCGCATTCGCCTCCCTTAGTGCGTTTTTTGATTCCTACGATTTAATGACTAAAAACCTCAGGCAAGGCGCCGTCAATAGCGCCAGGCTATGGCCTTAATGGAATCAAGAACCCGCCCAGTCGAGGCGCCCTGCCCACCCGACGCGGCGACTTGCCTATTGGTAGTTTATGCTGCGACGCAGCAATGATGCCTAGGTTTGGTCCTCGCCGCCGCGCTGCGGGGGCGAGGCGCGGCCCGGCACGACCTCGGACGGGTTCGTGGCCGCCCCGCCGGCATCGGCAGTCGGCCGCGCGTCCGGCCGCGGCTCGGCTGCCGGCAGAGCGGAAATCGACCGATTTGACGGGTCTTTGGCGGCCTCGGGATCGACCGCGGGCGCGGCTGTCGGGGTCTTGGTCTCGCCCATCACCTCGGCCACCAGCCGACGCACCTCGTCCTCGGCGAGCTCGCCGAATCCGGGCGTCGCACCCGGCGTCGTGAAGTCCCACTGGTTCTCCGCGATGCCCACGAAGTCGCGGATCTGGGGATCGGCGAGCCACGCGCGACGAAGCGCCGCACGGGTCAATTCGGCCGGCACGCCGGGCGCCAGGAAGCCGGTGATGTCGGTCGTCGCGGTGATCGATTCGAGCGACGGCAGCTTCGCGAGCTCGATGTCGGACAGCACCGCCGGCGGCGCCGGCGCCGGCGCCGCGGCTGCATCGGCGTCGGGCGGCGGCGTGCCGTCGTCGGCGGCACGGGCGTCCTCGGCGGCGGCGTCCGCCGGCGCGCGCTTGCGCCGCGACCACCGTTGGAAAAAGCTCTCGGGCTCGCTCACGGCTTGCCGCCCTTCGGCGATGTCGCGCGGCGCGCCAGCGCCTGCGGATCGCTGGGCGTGCGCGTGCGCCGGCGCACCGGTCGCGAGGTTGTCGCGATATTGCGCGGCGTCGGAACGAAACAGCCCGACCTCGGCGGCACCGGCGTAGAAGTGCGCCAGGTCGGCATCGCCGTCGAGCTGGGTCCACGGTGCGGTGTCGGGCTGGCCGGGCAGCACCGCGGTCGGCCGCCACACGACGTCGACCCATTGGCTGATCGCCTTGCGGCGCTCGACCACGACGCCGACCGGGATGCCGACGTCGGGGCGGTTCACGTCACCGTCTCCAGGTGGCGCACCGGCAATCCGGTGATGAGGTTCTGCGGCTTCAGGCGCAGCACCTTGTCTTGTGTGGTCGCCAGGATCAGGTAGACGGGCTCGCCGCGCAGTTTTTCCGCGACCACGCCGGGATCGCGGAAGCTCAGGCGGAACAGCCCGGTAACGCGCGCCTGGGACGCTTCGTCCAGTGCCTCGCCACGCCACAGCGCGTCGCCGATGCGCGTGCCCTCGGCGTCAAGCCCGACATACCAGGTGAGCGGCGCGTCGCGCAGTTCGCCGAGCGCCGCGACGTCGACCTCGGTGCCGATCAGATGCGCGACCCATCTTGCGATCACGTGGCCGAGCGCGGCGAGGCCGCGTCGCCCAGCCGTCAGGTCGAGCGCCATGTCGAAGCGGTCGCTGCGCTCCCAGTAGCCGGCGGCGTTGTCGTCGACCAGCACATCGATGCTGGCGGCGCGCTCGAGCCCGAGCATCGCCACCAGCGGCGTGACGGCGCCGGGATTGCTGCCCGCGATGCGCTCCTCGTCGGCGGCGAGCAGGGCGCCCTCGTGCACGGTCACGCGCTGCGGCCGGAAGAAGAGCTCGGCGGCGCGCAGCACGAACGGATCGTCGGTGCCGTCGAGCGCGTTGCGCAGGATCACGTGGACCAGCTGGTTGACGAACAGCGGCGGCGTGCGCGCGAGACCGTCGCGCACCAGCGCGACGTAGGCGGCCTCGAGCGTCGGGTGCGCCAGCACGTGGTCGCGGAAGGCGATGACGAGCTGCCAGTTCTCGCGCGCGTCGGCGTCGGCGATCGCGGCGATCTCGCCGGTCGCAACCGGGCGCCGCGGCACCGCCGACAGCGCCGCGTGCAGCGCGCGCTCGGCGGCGCAGGCGTCGTCCGGCGGGCGCAGCTCGGGCCGCGCGAAGTACGCCTTGAGGAACTCGTCGGTCGCGACCAGGCCGCCGCCGGCGGCGCGGTCGAGCAGATGGTGGCCGCACGAGAGCCAGAAATCGGTCATGGCCGGCGCTCCCGCGCCAAATCCACGAGGTCGACCGTCTCGCCGCCGCCGTCGTCCGCCGGCGGGTCGTCGCCGGCGACGAAGCCGAACACCGGCCGCAGGCCGGGACGCGGCCGCAAGGTCCGGAAGGCTTCACGGATCTCGCCCTGGTCGAGCCTGCGGTGCACCGCGATCAGGCTGCCGACCGGGTGCTCGCACAGCGCGCTCGCGAACCCGATCTCCTCGCGTGCGGCGACGCGCGCCTGATCGAGGTCGGGCGCCCCGAAGCCGGCGACCAGCTGAGCGGCCAGCGCGTCGACCACTGCCGCGTGCTCGTCGGCGCTCGCCTCGACGATCTCGACCAGGGTCGACCAACCAAGCGACGCGACGCCCAAAAAACCCGAGCGGAACGCCGCGCGCGCCTTGCCGGTCAGCGCCGCGGGATCGCCGTCCCAGAACGCGAAGGCGCCCGACACCGCCCACTCGCCGTGTGCCGCCGCGCGCTCGAACACGAAATCATCCGAGGCATCGAGCCGGATGGTGCGCAGGAGCTTCATGGTCGACGCCGTCACCGCCGCGGGCCGCCGGTGTCGGGATCGAGCCACGCCGCGCGCGCCAGCGCCTCGATCAACGGGCGCCGCTCGGTCGTGCCGGCGCGGCGCAGCATCAGGTCGCCGTTGGCGTCGATCGTGGCGAGCGCCGCGGGCTCGCCGCCCAGGCGCTGCAGATAGCTCTTGGCGATGTCGTCGAAGCCGCGCTCCTGCCAGCTGTCGATCGCGACCATCAGATGGCGCGCGAACCCCTCGACCAGGTGCTCGGCGCCGATCTCGTCGAAGCCCTCGTCCTCGAGCGTTGCCGACAAGGGATGCACGCCGGGCTCCTCGCCGGTCGCCACGGTGCGGATCATCGCGCCGAACACCAGCCAGTCCGGCCGCGCGCCCGGTTTGGCATCCGCCGGCCACGCCAGCCGCGCGCCGCCGACCAGCCCGCCGTCGATCCGGATGGTGTCGGGCCATTCGAACGCGATCGACTTGTCGGGCGGCGCGTGCGCGATCAGGGCATCGGCCAGCGCCACGCAGCCGGCGTAGAAGGCGCGGCGCGCCGACTCGAGCGGCTCGTCGGGCTCGAGCACGACCGCAAACTCGGCGACGTCGAAGCGGCCGACATGGACCAGCGTGCCGGCGCCGGCCTCGGCCGCGATCGCTTGGGCGTGGGCAAACGCGTCGCCGACCTCCCGCAAGGTCACCAGGCGGTAGAGCGGCGGCAGATCCAGCGCCCGCGCCGGCGTGCGCAAGCGGTTACGCCCGTCGAGCAACATGGCATCCAGACTCGTACTTTATCCTTGGCGACACTATAACCCCGCTGTGGCGCTGCTCTAAGAGCATGTTTCAAACAACTTACCCCACCCGTTCCGTCACCCCCGCGTATTCCCCCGCGCCGTCATCCCGGCGAAAGCCGGGATCCAGGATCACGGGCGAAACGGTCCGAGCGTATGGCCCCTGGATCCCGGCTTTCGCC
>JACQAI010000331.1 GCA_016195115.1 Pseudomonadota bacterium | reverse complement strand
GGCCCGACCACGGCAACGGGCGGTGGTGAGACCGGCTGGACGACCTGCGGACGCCGCTCGGTCTGTGGGTTCGGGAACAGGAGGTCGGGCGGCGTGCTGCTGCTGCGGCGCGTCAGGGTGCGCGGCATCCGGGTCGGCGCGTCGTCGCGCGCCGCCGCGGCATCGGGCGCCGGCTCCGACGGTGCTGCCGCGGCCGGCTGCACCGGCGTGCGCCAGTCGGGCCCGGGCCACAACGCCGATCCGCTGGTCGTGCAGCCACCGAGCACTGCGGCGATCGCGAACGCAATGAGGCGCATCTGCTGTTATGTGGTCACGCAGGCGCGCCCGCATAAGGCCATGTCAGGCGGCCGGCTTGGGCGCCGCCGCGATCGCGGCGTTGAGCGCCTTGACGCCGCCGGCCGGGCCGTCGGGATGCGACCACACCGCGCCGATCACCGCCAGGAAGTCGGCGCCGGCCTCGACCAGCGGGCCGCAATTGGCCGCCGTGATGCCGCCGATCGCGACGCACGGCACGGTCATGATGGTCGACCACCAGCGCAGGATGTCGACCGAGGCGTGATGCTTGGCCGCCTTGGTCGCGCTCGGGAAGAAGGCGCCGAACGCGACGTAGTCGGCGCCCTGCTCGCTGGCCTCGATCGCGAGGTGCGGGCTGGCGTGACAGGTCACGCCGACGATCGCCGTCGGCCCGAGCGCGGCGCGCGCGCGGTCGTACGAGGCGTCCTGCTGGCCGACATGCACGCCGTCGCAGCCGGTCGCGGCCGCGAGGTCGGGTCGATCGTTGAGCACCAGTGCGACGTCGCGCGCGGCGGTCACCGGCAGCAGACGCTCGACCGCGCGGCGGATCGCGTCGTCGTCGACGTCCTTGAGCCGCAGCTGCACGCAGGCGACGTCGCCGGCGTCGAGCGCCGCCGCCAGTTGGTCGGCAAAGCGCGCCGGCTCGAGCGCCGGCGGCGTGATGAGATAGAGTCGGCAGCTTCCGGGGAGCTTGCGCCGGCCCTCGCCAAGCTCGGTCAAGGTCGCAGGGCTGACCTCAGAGCTTGCCCTCGTAGATCTTCATGATCGTGTCGAGCATGCTGAGCGCGTCGGCGCGCGGCCGCTGGAAGGTGTTGCGCCCGATGATCGAGCCGGTGGCGCCGCCGTCGCGCAGCCCGCGGATCTCGTTGTAGAGACCGTCGAGATCCTTGGCCTCGCCGCCCGAGAACACGACCAGGCGCTTGCCGTTGAAGCACGACTGCACGACGTGCTTGACGCGCGCCGCCAACGTCGAGGAGTCGATCTTCTGCTTCTCGTAGACCTTCTTGGCGGCGTCGAGCTCGAGCGCTGCGGTCGGCGGCTTGACCTTGATGATGTGCGCGCCGGCGAGTGCGGCCATGTGCGCGGCGTAGGCGCAGATGTCGAGCGCGGTCTCGCCGTCCTTGCTGAGATTGCCGCCGCGCGGGTAGGACCACACGACCACCGCGAGGCCGTACGACTTGGCCTCCTCGGCGAGATCGCGCAGATCCTCCATCATGTCGTAGGCGTTGTCCGAGCCCGGATAGATCGTGTAGCCGATCGCCGAGCAGCCGAGCCGCAGCGCGTCCCGGACCGAGGCGGTGATCGCCTGGGTCGGGCCTTCCTTGCCGCGCGCCAGGCTGTTGGCGCTGTTGACCTTGAGGATCGTCGGGATCGCACCGGCGAAGGTGGCGGCGCCCGCCTCGATCATGCCGAGCGGCGCGGCGTGGCCGTTGCAGCCGGACTCGAGCGCCAGCTGGAAGTGGTAGCGCGGATCGTAGCCCGCCGGGTTCTTGGCAAAAGAACGGGCCGGGCCGTGCTCGAAGCCCTGGTCGACCGGCAGGATCACGAGCTTGCCGGTGCCGCCGAGGCGCCCCTGCATCAGGATGCGTGCCAGATTCGCCTTGGTCCCCGGGTTGTCGCTCTCGTAATTCGCCAGGATCTGCTTGACCCGTTCGCTGATCCGCATGGTGCGCCTCGCTCGAGTTCGGAGGTCCAGGATGGCCCGTGGTTTAGATCAAACCCCCCGGGTTTGCAATGCACGGACCCTTGCATTTCGACTCAACATTTTGCCGTCGGCGCGGTTCCAATTCTTAGCCCTGGAGCCAGGCCCGGCACGCCGCCGCCGGATCCTTCTGCGCCATCAGATCGAGCGCGTCGGGGCGCATGTCGTAGAGCGTGCAACGCCGGTCCTCGCCGATGTCGGCGAGCTTGAGGAGCACGCCGTGCGAGCCGGTGAAAACGATGCCGTTGAAGCCGGCCTGCAGCGCCGCCATGGCGCGGCCGGCGGCGCGGTCGCAATCCAGAATCGCCTCGATCTCGAGATCGGGAAACTCGGCGCGCGCGGTGCGCACCAGGGTAGCGAACCATGTCGGTCCGACCGCGCTCGCCGCCGCCGGGGCGGACAACAGCGTGATGGGCTTGCCGACCGTGCGCGCGGCGGTCAGCGCGATGCGGGCCTGATTCAAGTCGTGGACGACGACCGGCTTGCCGCCCATCGCGCCGGCTCGCGGCCCTAGAGCTGCTTCGCCATCGCCGCCGCGGTATCGAGCATGCGGTTGGAGAAGCCCCACTCGTTGTCGTACCAGCTCATGACGCGGCAGAACCGGCCCTCGATCACCTGGGTCTGGGTCAGGTCGAAGATCGAGCTCGCCGGGTTGTGGTTGAAGTCGACCGAGACGAGCTCTTCGTCCGTGTACGCGAGAATGCCGCGCAGCTTGTTGTCGGCGGCGCTCTTGATCGCCTGATTGATGGCGTCCGCGGAGGTATCGCGGGCCGACGTGAAGGTGAGGTCGATCAGCGAGACGTTGGCGGTCGGCACGCGGATCGCGGTGCCGTCGAGCTTGCCCTTGAGCTCGGGCAGCACGAGCCCGACCGCGCGTGCCGCGCCGGTCGAGGTCGGGATGATCGACTGCGCCGCGGCGCGCGCGCGCCGCAGGTCCTTGTGCAGGGTGTCCTGCAGGCTCTGGTCGCCGGTGTAGGCGTGGATCGTCGTCATGTAGCCGCGCTCGATGCCGATCGCCTGGTGCAGCACGTGGGCGACCGGCGCCAGGCAGTTGGTCGTGCACGACGCGTTGGAGACGACCTCGTGCTCCTTCTTCAGCTTGTCGTGGTTGACGCCGAACACCACGGTCAGGTCGACGCCGTCGGCCGGCGCCGAGATCAGCACCCGCTTGGCGCCGGCCTCGAGGTGCTTCGCCGCCTGCTCGCGCTTGGTGAAGATGCCGGTGCACTCGAGCGCGATGTCGACGCCGAGATCCTTCCACGGCAGCTTCGCGGGATCGCGCTCGGCGGTCACCTTGATCGGGCCGCGGCCGATGTCCATGGCGCCGGCGCCGGTCTTGACCTCGAACGGGAAGCGGCCGTGGATCGTGTCGTGCCTCAAGAGATGGGCGTTGGTCTCGACCGGCCCGAGGTCGTTGATCCCGACCACGTCGACGTCGTTGCGCTTGGACTCGTAGAGCGCGCGCAGCACCAGCCGGCCGATGCGGCCGAAGCCGTTGATCGCCAAACGAACTGCCATGTCGAGACCTCCTTCGATGCTACGTGCAGCGCGCCTTCGCCGCGGCCGCCACCGCCGCCGGTGTGATGCCGAAATGGCGGTACAGGTCGTCCGACGGCGCCGACGCGCCGAAACCCGTCATGCCGATGACGTTGCCGGCGTCACCGACATAACGCTCCCAGCCGAACGGCGATGCCGCCTCGACCGCCAAGCGTACCCCGGAGCCCAGGACCTGGGCGCGGTATGCGGCGTCCTGGGCGTCGAACAGCGCCCAGCAGGGCAGCGACACCACCGCGGTCGGGATGCCGTCGCGCTCGAGCAGGGTCCGCGCCTCGAGCGCGATCGCGACCTCCGAGCCGGTTGCGATCAAGGTCGCGCGCCGGTTGCCCGAGGCTTCAGCGAGCACGTAGCCGCCGCGCGCCGAGCGGTTCTCGGCCTCGTGGGTGCGCCGCACCGTCGGCACCGACTGGCGGGTCAGGGCCAGCACCGACGGGCCCTCGAGCGCCAGCGCGAGCGCCCAGCATTCAACGGTCTCGACCGGATCGGCCGGTCGGAACACGTGCAGCTTCGGGATCGCGCGCAGGCTCGCCAGATGCTCGACCGGCTGATGGGTCGGACCGTCCTCGCCGAGGCCAATTGAATCGTGCGTCATGACATGGATGACGCGCTGGCCCATCAGCGCGGCGAGCCGGATCGCCGGCCGGCAATAGTCGGCGAACATCAGGAACGTGCCGGCATAGGGAATGAAGCCGCGATGCAGCGCGATGCCGTTCATCGCCGCCGCCATCGCGTGCTCGCGCACGCCGTAATGGATGTAGCGGCCGGCGTAGTCGTCCTTGGTCACCAGCGCGGCGCCTTTGGGCTTGGTGTTGTTCGAGCCGGTCAGATCCGCCGAGCCGCCGAGCAGCGCGGGCACGATCGGCGCCAGCGCGTCGAGCACCTCGCCCGAGGCCTGACGCGTCGCGAGCTTGGGCGCCTCGCTCGCGAACGTCGCCTTGAGCGCGTCGATCGCGGCAGCGCAGCCGGCCGGCAGCGGGCTGCGCAGCTGATCCTCGAAGGCGCGACGCTTGGGCTCGGCGGTGCGCGCCACGCGTTCGCGCCAGGCGTCCGCCAAGCCGCCAGCACGGCTGGCGGCACGTCGAACTCGGGATGGCTCCAGCCGAGCTTGACCCGCGCGCCGGCGATCTCGTCGGCGCCCAGCGGCGCGCCGTGCGAGGCTGCGGTGCCGGCCTTCTTGGGCGCGCCGAACGCGATGGTGGTGCGACAGGCGATCAGGGTCGGGCGGTCCGACACCTGCGCCGCGGCGAGCGTGCCGGCGATCGCTTCGGGATGATGGCCGTCGACCGCGACCGCGTGCCAGCCCGCCGCCTTGAAGCGCGCCAGCTGGTCGTCCGACACCGCGAGGTCGGTCGGCCCGTCGATCGAGACGCGGTTGTCGTCCCACAGCACGATCAAGCGGCTGAGCCGCAGATGGCCGGCCAGCGAGATCGCCTCGTGGCTGATGCCCTCCATCAGGCAGCCGTCGCCGGCGACGACATAGGTGTAGTGATCGACCAAGTCGTTGCCGTAGCGCGCGTTGAGCAGGCGCTCGGCGAGCGCCATGCCGACCGCGTTGCCGAGCCCCTGGCCGAGCGGCCCGGTCGTGGTCTCGATGCCGGACGCCAGACCGAACTCGGGATGGCCCGCGGTGCGGCTGCCGAGCTGCCGGAAGCGCCGGAGCTCGTCCATGGTCATGTCGGCATAGCCGGTCAGATGGAGCACCGCGTAGAGCAGCATCGAGCCGTGACCCGCCGACAGCACGAAGCGATCGCGGTCGGGCCACTCGGGATGCGCGGGATCGAACTTGAGAAAGCGCGTGAACAGCACCGTCGCGACGTCCGCCATGCCCATCGGCATGCCGGGGTGGCCGGACTTGGCGCGCTCGACCGCGTCCATCGCGAGCGCGCGGATCGCATTCGCCATGTCGGCGTGGGGGGCGGTGGTCTGCGACGGCGCGGCGGCGGTTGCGGTCGGCATCTCGGCTCGGTCCACTGGCAGCTTCCGGAAGATTGGCCCGCCGGCCGGCACGCGGTTGGCGCGTCGCAGGGTTCCCCGATGGTCCTCGAGCGGCGGTTCGAGGGGCACGCGGGCGCCCCGGCGGACGCGAACATGCCGGCTGATTCGCCGAGCCGTCAACAGCGTTGTGGTCGCTCAGGCGCCTCGCTACAGTCAACACTGGGGAAACGTTGAAACGAGCCGGATGATGGCGTTGGATGCCGCCTGTCAGCGGCTGCGCGGGGCGATCGATCGCTTGGAGACGGCGCTCGCCACGCGCGACGACCGCGAGCGCGGTACGCGTGCGCGACTCGACGCTTCGCTGCAGGAAGCCCAGAGCGAGCGCACGACCCTCACCGAGGTCAATCGCACGACGTTGGAGCGTCTCGATCAGACGATCGGCCGGTTGCGCGGCCTGTTGACCGGCTGAGCGGGGGCGCGCGATGCCGGAAATCGCCGTCACGGTCAATGGCCGCAGCTACCGCGTCAGCTGCGGCGCGGGCGAGGAGCAGCGCCTGCAGACGCTGGCGCGCGGCCTCGATGAGCGCGTGCAGAAGCTGGTGCGCTCGGCCGGCCAGGCCGGCGAGGCGCAGCTCCTGGTCGCCGCCGGTCTGCTGCTCGCCGACGAGCTCGACGAACTGGGCGGCGAGCTCGCGCGCCTGCGCGCCGCGCCGCCGGTACCGGCGCCCGCGCCGGTGGTCGACAAGACCGCCGAGCGCCAGGCCACGGCGTTGATCGAGAACCTGGCCCAACGCATCGAGGCTATTGCCGAACAGCTCGAGCGCGCTTAACTCTGGCGTGCGGCTGCCTGGTGCGTCAGCTCTACAATCCCTGGGGCCAATATCCATCCTATGGGAGCTGTCTCTGACGAAGCCCTGGTTTCGTTACGCGGTGCCCACCTGCATGAGCAGGCCACAGAGGATGTTTCGGGCCGACGGCCAAGGCGGCTGCACTTCTTTCTCCCATGACCTTGATCGAGGCTAAGCAGCAGCTGCGCGACGCGGCACGGGCGCGCCGAAAGTTCGCTCACGCCAGCGGCGGCGTCGCCGTGGCGCACGCGCTCGCCGCCGCCTTCGAGCGGCTCGTCACGGTGCCGCCCGGCGCGGTCGTGTCGGGCTATTGGCCGGCGGGATCGGAGCTCGACATCCGGCCGCTGCTCGAGCGCCTCGATGCGCGCGGCCATCCCCTGGTGCTGCCGGTCGTGATCGAGCGCAACGCGCCGCTGATCTTTCGCGCTTGGCGGCCGGGTGC
>JACQAI010000330.1 GCA_016195115.1 Pseudomonadota bacterium | reverse complement strand
CTCGAGCACCTGGCGGGGCGGTACCCGGGCGAACTAAGTGGCGGCCAGCAGCAGCGCGTCGCGCTGGCGCGCGCGCTGGTCGTCAAGCCCGAGACGCTGTTGCTCGACGAGCCCTTGTCCAATCTCGACGCCAATTTGCGCGAGGAGATGCGCTACGAGGTCCGCCGGTTGCACGACGAGTTCAAGTACACGACGGTCTACGTCACCCACGACCAGATCGAGGCGATGACCACGGCCGACGTCATCGTGGTGATGAGCCACGGCCGCATCGAGCAGTGCGGTACGCCCGAGGCGATCTACCAGGAGCCGGCGACCGAGTTCGTCGCGCGCTTCATCGGCGGCACCAACGTGCTCAAGGGCCAGGTCGCCGGCGACAACACCGTCCAATGTCCGGGCGTGATCCTGAAGTGCGGCCAGGGCCGTACCGCGCCGGCCGGCGAGACCGCGGTGTCGATCCGACTGCACGACGTCGAGCTGGTGCCCGACCTCGCGCCTGGGCGGGCGCCGGCCGATCCGGTCAACGTCGCGCGCGGCCGCGTCGTGCGCCAAGTCTATCTCGGGGCCAGCCGCGACTACCTGGTCGAGCTCGCCGCCGGACCCCAGATCCGCGCCACCACCGGGCCGGCGATCGACATCGCCGCCGGCAGCGAGGTCTGGGTGCGCTTCCCGGTCGCCAGCTGCCGCGCGCTGCCGGCCTGACGCAGCGAAGAGGAAGGGAGATCGGGGGGATGAGCGGGGATCGGGGGGATGGCGCGCGACGCGCTTCGCCTCATCCCCCCGATCTCCGCTCATCCCCCCGGTCTCCCTTATGGGCTGCCACGCTTGCGCGCGGCCGGGTAGAGTCCGTCGGTTAGCGCAAGGAGCCTTCATGAGCCACCGTCCTGCGTCGTCGGCGTTGTCCCGGTTCAAGGTGCTGGATCTCACCCGCGTGCGCGCCGGGCCGACCTGCGTGCGCCAGCTCGCCGACTGGGGCGCCGACGTGATCAAGATCGAGGTGCCCGAGACCGAAGGCGGCGGCGAGGGCTTGGGCGGGCCGCGCGAGGGCTCGGATTTCCAGAACCTGCACCGTGGCAAGCGCGCAATCAGCCTCAACCTCAAGAGCGCCGAAGGCGTCGAGATCCTGCACCGCCTGGTCAAATGGACCGACGTGCTGGTCGAGAACTACCGCCCCGACGTCAAGCACCGCCTCAAGATCGACTACGAGACCCTGAGCGCGATCAATCCGCGGCTGATCTACGGCTCGATCTCGGGCTTCGGCCAGAGCGGCCCCTACGCGGTGCGCCCCGGCTTCGACCAGATCGCGCAGGGCATGGGCGGGCTGATGTCGATCACCGGCCTACCCGGCAACGGCCCGGTGCGCGTCGGCATCCCGATTGCCGACCTCTCGGCCGGCATCTTCTGCGCCACCGGCATCCTGGTGGCGCTGCTCGAGCGCGAAGTCTCGGGCAAGGGTCAGTGGGTCCAGACCTCGCTGCTCGAAGCCCAGATCTTCATGCTCGATTTCCAGAACGCGCGCTGGCTGATGGACGGCGAGGTGCCGAAGCAGGCCGGCAACAACCATCCGACCAGCATCCCGACCGGCGTGTTCAAGACCTCCGACGGCTACATCAACATCGCGGTCGCCGGCCAGGCGATCTGGGAGCGGTTCTGCAAGGCGATCGAAGCCACCGACTGGCTCGAGGAGCCCGACTACAAGACGCCCAAGCTGCGCTCGACCAACCGCGACAAGCTCAACGCCGTGATCGAGGCGCGCATCAAGCAGGCCTCGAGCAAGCACTGGGTCGACGCGCTCAACAAGGCCGGCGTGCCGGCCGGGCCGATCTACAACATGGACGAGGTGTTCGCCGACCCGCAGGTCCGGCATCTCGAGCTGGTCGAGAAAATTCATTCGACCTTGCGCGGCGATACCCAGATGGTCGGCCAGCCCGTGACCTTGTCGCGCACGCCCTCGCGCCTGACCAGCTCGCCGCCCAACGCCGGCGAGCACACCGACGAAGTGCTGCGCGAGCTCGGCTACGACACTGGCACGATCGCCGGCTTCCACAAGAACGGCGTGGTCTGAGCCAGAAGATCAGAAGCCAGAGCGCTTCTGGTTTCTGGCCTTCTGGCCTCTGCCTTCTGGACTGCTATGCGGCCTTCACGGCCCCGCTGGGCACGGACTGTTTCGCCGGCGCCGACGTGCCGCGGCGCCTATACGCGCGGTCGTCCCACGCCAGCCAGAACACGACCACGGTGAAGCTCGTCACGCCGGTCAGCGCCAAGCCGAGATAGGCGATTTCCCCGATGCTCATCGTCCGCTCCGCCAAGTGTCTGGCGACAGCCTGGCTGGAGCGCCGGACGACGGCTTTGATCTAGATCAAAGGCGCTGAGGCGATGCGTCAGCCCGCCGGATCGGGCGCTTTGCGCGCGCGGCCGCGCAGGTAGGCGGCGGTCATGCGGCGCGGCTCGTCGCTCGACCAGGCTTCGGCGAAGCACTCGATGCCGGCCTGCACCGCGGCCTCGATCGACCGGCTCTCCCAGTCGTGGATCAGCCGCTTCTGCAGCCGCACCGCGCGCGAGCCCGAGCTCAGGATGGCGTCGACCGCGCGCTCGGTCGCGGCGTCGAGCTGGTCGAGCGGCACGACCTCCTCGACCAGGCCCCAACGCTCGGCCTGCGCGGCATCGAGGGTCTCGCCGGTCAGCAGCAGCCGGCGCGTCTTGCCCCAGCCGATCAGCTGCGGCAGCAGCGCCGCCTCGACCACCGAAGGCATGCCGAGCCGGACTTCGGGCATGCCGAAGATCGCGTGGTCGGCGGCGATGCGGAAATCGCACGACGCCGCGAGCTCGAGCCCGGCGCCGAGCACCGCGCCGTTGATCTGCGCGATCACCGGCACCGGCAAGGCGCGCACGACGGCGCAGCTCTGGTGCACCAGGGTGATGAAGCGGCGCGCCTCGTCGGGGTCGAGTCCGGCCATCTCGCGCACGTCGGCACCGCCGACGAACGCGCGCTCGCCCGAGCCGGTGACCACGACCGCGCGCAGCTCGAACTGGTCGGTGAGCGCGCCGACCCGCTCGATGAACTGCTGCATGGTGGCTCGGCCGAGACAATTGGCCTTGGCCGGGTTGTTGATGATCACGGTCGCGACGTTGCCGCGCGCGGTCGCTTTGGTGGCGACCAGGACCAGGGTGTCATCGCTCATGGAGGCCTCTCGCTTGACGGGACGCCGGGATTGCCGGCGATCTTAGCGCGT
>JACQAI010000329.1 GCA_016195115.1 Pseudomonadota bacterium | reverse complement strand
ACGACGTAGTAGTCGTTGGGCGACGTCAGGCGGATCGCGATGCCGCCGGACTGGTCGACGCGCCCGGCGACCGGCTTGAACCGGATGGTGACCGCGACGTCCTTGGCGTCGAGTTTCTGGTAGATCGCCAGCGGAAAGCGGTAGTCGGTGCGATCGGCGCTGGTCTGGGCGATCGCGCGCCCCGGCCCCGCCGACGCGTCCTTGACGACCGACCACTGCCCGGGCGGGCCCTGGCCGGTCAGGCCGGCGACGAAGTCGCCCGGCAGCGCGCCGAGCTCGAGCCGCGCGATATCGATCTCGGTCTTGGACATTTGCGCCTCTCCGGTCGCCGGCGCGACCAACAGACCGAGCAGCACCGTCGCCATCGCCATCCTGCGCATCGCCGCCTCCGTGACCATTCGCGGCGAGCTTCTCGTGCGATCTTTAAGGCAGTGTTAGCGCTTCAGCGCGCGCACGGGCACGGCTCGACGTTGTTGAGCCAATAGCGCTCGACCGCTTCGTCGGACCAGAAATCCAGCGAGACTTCCACCGACGTGGCGCGCCACGTGAACTGCTCCTGGAAGTCGACGGTCATGCCGTTCTCCTTGGCGCGAGAGAACACGATCGCAAAACGGCCCGACGTCGTCGCGCAGCGCGACGCATCGACCGCCAGGACGGCGGTCCATTTACGCTCGTTCCGCGGCGGTTGCATCTCCGAAAACCGGACGTCCTTGAATTCCAGAACCGGCCAGCACGCCAGCTGGCTGGCAGCGTGCGCCGCGCCGACAAACGAGATGCCGCCGGCCAGCAGTCCTGCGACGAATGATCGAACCATGGTGCGGTCTCCTTGCTACGTGAGTCAGGGCGTCACGGGCAGCGTCACGCGGCCCATCGCGAGCGCGGTCAGCGCCGCGTAGGTGGCGAACCCGCCGGCGATGGCGACGAAGAATCCGATCGAACCGAGATCGAGCCCGTAGATCGCGACGAGCGCGCAGCCGGCGCTGGCGAGCAGGCGGACGGCGTTGGCTGCCACGGTCCACAGCGCGCTGCCGAAACCTTGGGTCGCGAAATAGAGCGCCATCCCGAGGCCGTAGAGGCCGTAGATCGGCCCGACGATGCGGAGGTACCACGTGCCGAGACGAACGATCTCCGGGTCATCGCTGAACAGCCCCATCCACAGCGCGGGAAACAGCGCGACGGCCCCGCCGATCGCGGCGCACGCGGCCGCCACGATCGCGGCGCCGGTCCACCCGATCGCGCGCGCGCGGCGATACTGCTTGGCGCCCCAGTTGGTGCCGACCATCGCGACGATCGCGGTGCCGAAGCCGAACGCCAGCGGGATCAGGATGTATTCGAGGCGCGCGCCCATCGCATAGCCGATCGCGACCTCGCGCCCGAGATGGCCGGCGATCCCGGTCAGCAGCACGACCGAGAGGTTGGTGATCATCACGTTGATCAGGCCCGGCACGCCGACCTTGAGGATGTCGGCGAACAGCCGCCCCCTTAGGGACACGCCGCGAAACGCCAACCTGACGAGCGAGCGGGTCGAGCGCAGGTAGGCGAGCAGCACCAGGCTGCCGGCGCCGAACGACGCCATCAGGCCCCAGCCGGCCCCCGCCGGGCCGAGCGCCGGCACCGGCCCCCAGCCGAAGATCAGCACGGGCGAGACGACGACGTGGGCGATCACGCTGCCGACGATGACGGCGGCGGGCAGGCCCATGTTGCCGGTGCCGCGCACCGCGCTGCCGAGCAGGTTGAGCATGAAGATCGACACGGCGCCGCTGAACGCGACGGTGGCGTAGTCGAGCGCGAACGCCAGGACGTCGCCCTGCCCGCCCATCGCGCGGAAGATGAACGGCGCGCCGAGCAGCAGCGCGGCCGAGAACGCCGCCGCCAGGCCGAGCGCCAGCACGAAGCTGTGCAGAACCAGCGCATCGGCGACGTCGCGCTTGCCGGCGCCGAGCGCGCGCGCGATGGCGGACGACACGCCGCCGCCCATGCCGCTGGCCGCGGTGTGCTGCATCAGCATGACGAACGGAAAGGCGAGCGACACGCCGGCGAGCGCATCGGCGCCGAGCCGCCCGAGGAACAGCCCGTCGAACGTGATCATGCCGGCGATCGCCAGCAGGTTGAGGACGTTCGGTGCCGCCAGCCGCAGCAAGGTCGACAGGACCGGCCCTTCGAGCAGCAACTTCGTGCGCGCGGCGACCGGGCGGGGCGCGGCGGGACGGGTCGCGGCGGTCGGCGCGAAGGACGGCGGGAACGTCGCGAGGCTTTGGTCGCTCATGGGTGCTCCTCCCCGTGGGGGGCCGGAGCAGCGCTTGAGACGGACTGTCCTCAAGAACCGGGTGGCTGCGTCGAGGACCCGGCGGCGCTTCGTCTGGCGAAGCTGGGCTATATGTGCGCTTGCCGCGCTGGACCGCAAACCATGATTTCTCGGTCGATCATTAGAAATTCTAATGATCTGGGCGCGCAGTTTCATCCCAGAAAGCCGTCATCCTCGGGCTTGGCCCGAGGATCCACGCCTTCCTTCGTGCCGCGTCCCAAGGCGTGGATCCTCGCGCCTAGCGCGAGGATGACGGCCCGGGAAAGCGCCGCCGGCCTTGCTTAACGCGCCTACCGGCTCTATCCTGGCCTAGTTCTCCTAATGAAGGTCCACCATGCTCCGTCGCTTGCCGCCGCTCAACGCGGTCAAGGCCTTCGAGGCGGCGGCGCGCAGCGAGAGCTTTACGCGCGCGGCCGAGGAGCTCTCGGTCACCCAGGGCGCGGTGAGCCAGCAGGTCAAGGCGCTGGAGGCCATGCTCGGCGTCACGCTGTTCCATCGCGAGCGCCAGCGCCTGGCGATCACCGAGGCCGGCCGCGACTATCTCGACGTGATCCGCGACGCGCTCGACCGCATCGCGGTCGGCACCGAGCGGCTGGTGCAGCGCCAGACCTCGGGCGTCCTGACCGTCAGCGCGTCGCCGGATTTTGCCGCCAAGTGGCTGGTGCATCGGCTCGGCCGGTTTGCGGAGGCCCACGCCGACATCGATCTGCGGGTGTCGGCGACCATGCATCAGGTCGACTTCGCGCGCGAGGAGGTCGATCTCGCGGTCCGGCATGGCGACGGCAACTGGGCCGGGCTCGATGTGGTGCGGCTGTGCGCCGAGCGGCTGTTTGCGGTGTGCAGCCCCAAGCTGGTCGCGGGACGCGGCCGTATCGCCAAGGCGGCGGACCTGCTGAAGTTCCCGCTGCTGCGGCTCGACGACTGGAAGACCTGGGCGCGCTGGTTCGAGGCCGCCGGCGTCAGCGCCCCGGCGGTCCCCGGGCCAGTGCTCAACCGCGCCAGCATGCTGATCGATGCCGCGATCGACGGCCAGGGCGTCGCGCTGGCGCGCACCGCGCTGGCGGCGTCGGACCTCATCAGCGGTCGGCTGATCCGGCCCATCGATGTTTCTTTAAGAATGGCGAACACCTACTGGATCGTCTGCCCGAAGGCGACGGCGGCGCTGCCCAAGATCGCCCGGTTTCGCGACTGGCTGCTGGCCGAGGCGGCCGACGATCGGCGCCGCCTCAAAACTCTGCCCTCGGGCGCGGCCTAATCCTGCCTTAAACTTGGTGTCGCCCGCTGCCCTGGAAGGCGGTGCCCATGCGTTTGCTGGTGGTCGAGGACGAGGCGCGGCTGAGCGATCTCCTGAAGCGCGCGCTCGAGGACGCCGGCTTCACCGTCGACACCGTCGCGACCGCCGCCGACGCCGAGAGCGCGCTGGCGCTGCTGCCCTACGACGCCGCCGTGCTCGACCTCGGGCTGCCCGACGCCGACGGCCTCTCGGTGCTGCAGGCGACCCGGCGCGGCGGCAGCGCCGTGCCGATCCTGGTCCTGACCGCGCGCGACGCCGTCGACGACCGCGTGCGCGGGCTCGACTCGGGCGCCGACGACTATCTCGTCAAACCGTTCGCCATGACCGAGCTGGTGGCGCGCATCAAGGCGCTGCTGCGCCGGCCGGGCGGCGCGCTCGGCCTGACCCTGGAAGCGGCCAATTTGCGCCTCGACACGGTCGGGCGCGAGGTCCAGGTCGCCGGCACGCCGCTGGCGCTGCCGCGCCACGAGCTCGCGATCCTCGAGCTGATGATGCGGCGGCTCGGCCGCGTCGTGCCCAAGGCGGTGCTCGAGGAGAAGCTCTACGGCCTCGACGCCGAGCCCGAGTCGAACACCATCCCGGTCCATGTCCAGGATCGCTGCAGCGCCGCCTGACCCTCGAGCTGGCGGCGCTGTTCGCCGTGGTCACCGCGATCGCGCTCGGTGCCCTGCTCTACCGCGCCGCGATCACCGCCGACAGCCTGGACAATCGCGAGCTGGCACTGCGCGCCGACGATCTCGCCCAGGCGGTCGGCCGCGACGCCGCCGGAACCGCGACCCTGACGCTGCCGCCGGCGCTCGCCGTTTCCTACGGCGACGGCGAGCGCGACGCCATGTTCGCGGTGCGCGACGCCGCCGGCCGCATCCTCGCGGCGGCCCCGCCGGGGTTCGGCGACCTGGTTGCGCGCTGGCCGGCGGCGCCCGACGATCCCGAGTTCTTCCGGCTCACCAAGTTCGGGCCGGCCGAGCGCGACTATCACGGGCTGGCGATCCGGCTCGACAGCGCCGCCGGGCCTGTCTCGGTCGCGGTCGCGCAGGCGGCCGGCGGCGACCAGCTGGTCGAGGCGCTGCTGACCGACTTCGTCAACGACGTCGTCTGGATGATCCCGGCGTTCGCGGCGATCACGCTCGCGATCGTGCTGTGGGGCATCCGGCGCGGCTTCAAGCCGCTGCGCGAGGCCTCGGCGCGCGCCGCGGCGATCTCGCCCGGCGACTTGTCGGTGCGGCTGTCGGCGGGCGCGGTGCCGAGCGAGATCCGGCCGCTGGTCGATGCGGTCAATCAGGCGTTCGACCGCCTAGCCCACGGCTTCGCGGTGCAGCGCGCGTTCACGGCCAACGCCGCGCACGAGCTGCGCACGCCGCTCGCCATCGTGACCGCGCGGCTCGACACCATGGCGAGCGCCGAGGTCGCCGACCTGCGCGACGACGTCCAGCGCATGAACCGCCTGGTCGAGCAGCTGCTGTGCGTCGCGAGATTGGACTCCGTAGCCCTGGACGTCTCGCAACCGGTCGACCTGACCGCGACCGCCGCCGAGGTGGTCGCCTACATGGCGCCGCTGGCGATCGCCGCGGCGCGACAGATTGCGCTCAGTGCCCCCGACATGCCGGTCCTGGTGCAGGGCAATCGGCCGGCGATCGCCGACGCGGCGCGCAACCTGATCGAGAACGCGCTGGTCCACGCGCCGCGCGGCACCGAGGTCACCGTCACGGTGACGGGCGACGGCTGCCTGAGCGTGGCCGACCGCGGCGACGGCATCCCGGCGGCCGAGCGGCCGCATCTGTTCGAGCGCTTCTGGCGCGGCCCGCGCCGCCGCGGCGGCGGCGCCGGCCTCGGCCTGGCGATCGTCGCCGAGATCGTCAAATCGCACCGCGGCAGCATCGCGGTGACCGACAACGTCCCGTGCGGCGCCCGCTTCGACCTGCGCTTCCGCCCGCTGTAGCGCCACAAACCCCTCCCCCGCGCGAAGCGTGGGGGGCTTGCTGTGGGTGCCCTACGCGAAAGCCGGGCTCGTCGTCGCCGTCGATAGCACGGACATCGATCGAAAAACCTGATAGCGATGCGGGACCGCTTGTTCGCCATCGGGAGGGCGACTGCCATGGCGTGGCCGACGCAACAGGGCGTGCATGCGCTGGGCGATCTGCCGCTGTCCGCCGG
>JACQAI010000328.1 GCA_016195115.1 Pseudomonadota bacterium | reverse complement strand
CGCGGCGACTTGGCCGCCCTGAAACAACGCGACCGCGAGGTTGTTGTGCAGCATCGCGTCGCCGGGTGCGCCCGCCAGCGCCCGCTCGAAGGCGGCGGCGGCCTCGGCCCAGCGGCCCGCGCCGGCCAGGCGCTCGCCCAGCCGCGCCGCCTCGGCCGCCTGTTCGAGCTCGCTCACCGCGCCGGACCGCGGCGTGTGGCGGCCTCGACCAATACGGTGGCGTAAATTTCGCTGTCGACCATGCTCAGGCCCACCTTGGGTGCGCCATCCTGGATCACGGTGCTTAACGATTGGTTCCGCGCCGGCGCCGCCGCGACAAGCATTGGCGCGGCCGCGGCGCCATGGCAATCGCCGGCGCTTGCGCGGATAATCCCGGCGTTTTGGCAGGAGACCAGGAGTTGACACGACGAACCCGCGCCGGCGGCGGCAAGGCGGAGAATCCGGGCGCCCAGCAAGCGTTCGAGGCGGCCGCGGCGGCGCATCAGGGCGGCCTGCTCGACGACGCGGAGCGCCTCTACCTCGCGGCGCTCGAGCAGGAGCGCCATCATGCCGGCGCGCTGCACGCGTTCGGCCTGCTGCGCGCGCAGCAGGGCCGCTTCGGCGACGCCATCAAGCTGCTGCGTCGTGCGGTCGAGCAGGCGCCGCGCTGGGCGGATGCCCACAACGACCTCGGTACTGCGCTGCAGGCCGCGCATCGCGCCGATGACGCGATCGCGCGCTATCGCAAGGCGCTCGCCCTCGAACCCGACCACGCCGGTGCGCACTACAATCTCGGTTGCGCCCTGGAAGCGCGCGGTGAGGTCGAGGCGGCGGCGGCGCATTATCGCGCCGCGGTCGAGCGGGCGCCTGGGTTCGTCGAAGGCCTGGCGAATCTCGGCGGCGCGTACGCCAAGCTGGGCCAACACTCCGAGGCGGTCACGGCGTTCGCCGCGGCCTCGGCGCTGCGCCCGGACGCCGCGGACATGCTCGCGGCGTGGGGGTGCTCGCTGGCGGCGTTGAACCGTTCTGAGGAGGCGATCGAGCATCTGCGCCGGGCGGTCGCGATCAAGCCCGATCTGGTCGACGCCCACAACGTGCTCGCTACCTTGTTGTTCCAGCGCGGCCGTTCGGACGACGCACGCGCAGCCTACGTCGCGGCGATCGCCGCCAATCCCGGCATCCCGGCGCTGCACAGCAATCTCGGCGTGATGCTCGGCATGCTGCGGCGCGAAGCCGAGGCGATCGCGTGCTTCGAGCAGGCGCTCGCGCTCGATCCCAATTTGCCCGACGCCCACAACAATCTCGCAACCGCCCTGCGCGCGCTCGGTCGTATCGACGCCGCGATTGCCTGCTTCGAGCGCGCCGTCGCCCTGCGGCCCGACTATGTCGACGCCCACAACAACCTCGGCACCTTGCTGCAGACCGTGGGGCGGCATGAGGAGGCGATCGCGCATTTCGAAGCTGCGCTGGCGGTTCGGCCCGACTTTCCCGAGGGCCACAACAATCTCGGCAATTCGCTCGCCGCGCTGCGGCACCTCGACGCCGCGCTGCCGTGCTACGACAAGGCGCTGGCGTTGAGGCCCGACTACGCCGAGGCGCACAACAATCGCGGCAATCTGCTCGTGGCGCTCAAGCGCGAAACCGAGGCGCTGCCCTGTTTCGAGCGCGCCCTTACCCTCAGGCCGGACTATGCGGTCGCGCACAACAACCTCGGCAACGCCCTGCTCGCCCTGGAACGCGAGGCCGACGCTGTCGCCAGCTACCAGCGCGCCCTGGCGCTGGCCCCGACCATGGCGGACGCCCATGTCAATCTCGGCACGGCGCTGCGCCGGCTCGGCCGTCTCGACGAGGCACGCGACGTCATCGAGCAGGGCATCCGGGTGGCGCCGGGCAACGTCAAGCTGCACTGCACGCGCGCGACCGACTGGCGCTTCACGCGCGACGATCCGGCGCTCGCTGCGCTGGAGGAGTTTGCGCGCGACCTCAATGCGCTCGACGAGAGCGATCGCATCAGT
Organism: Pseudomonadota bacterium; assembly: GCA_016195115.1. Taxonomy (GTDB): domain Bacteria; phylum Pseudomonadota; class Alphaproteobacteria; order Elsterales; family Elsteraceae; genus JACQAI01. The sequence goes on along the minus strand of JACQAI010000328.1, from coordinate 13,290 downwards.
CTCCACTTCGCGCTTGGCAAGGCCTACGAGGAGACCGATCAGCCCTCCCGCGCCTTCGAGCACTTGCTGGCCGGCAATGCCCTCAAGCGCCGCCAGCTCGATTACGACGAACCCTCTCAGCTCGGCGCGTTCGAGCGCATTCCGCGCTTAGCGACGGCGGAGCTGGTCGCGCGGCACGCCGGCTCCGGCGCGGCCTCGCCGCTGCCGATCTTCATCGTCGGCATGCCGCGCTCGGGCTCGACCCTGGTCGAGCAGATCCTGGCCAGCCACCCGAGCGTGTTCGGCGCCGGCGAACTGCCGAGCTTTCCCGAGGTCATGGAACGCTATAGCGGCTCCGATCCCGCGAGGGCCTATCCCGATCTCCTGACATCGTTGACCGCAGACGAGCTCGTGCGCCTCGGCAACGACTATCTGGCGGCCGTCCGGCCCTTGGCCCCTGCGGCGGCGCGGATCACCGACAAGCTGCCATACAACTTCGTCTATGCCGGGCTGATCCACCTGGCCCTGCCGGGCGCCCGGATCGTCCACGTCCGGCGCACCGCCATCGATACCTGCGTGTCGTGTTTCTCGCTGCTGTTCGTCAACGGCCAGCACTTCACCTACGAGCTTGGCGAGCTCGGCCGCTACTACCGCGCGTACGAAGCCCTGATGGCGCACTGGCACGCCGTGCTGCCCGACAACGTCCTCTTGGAGGTGCGCTACGAGGACGTGGTCGACGACCTGGAGGGGCAGGCCCGACGGATCGTCGATCACTGCGGGCTGCCCTGGGACGACCGGTGCCTGGCGTTCCACACGACCGCGCGGCCAGTCCGGACGGCGAGCGCCAGCCAAGTTCGGCAGCCGATCTACCGGCGCTCGGTCGAGCGTTGGAGGCGCTACGGCAATCTGCTCGCGCCGCTGCGTACGGCGCTTGGCGAGGTCGGACCGGGGTGACGCGAGCGGCCGGCATTTGTTGCCGGGACCGAGTAGGTCCTTCCGCCCCCCGGCCCCTCCACCGACTCCCTTCAATATTATGTAGCCTCACGCGCAGATGGCGTGGCGGTTGCATGACGGCCCCCCGGGATAGTGTATCTGGTGGCCTGATGGACGTTTCACTGGTCAGCCTAGTCTCTCCGGAGCCTAGTGCGCCTGCGAAGCCCGCCCCGGCCTCCGACGCCCAGCAGTTCGACCAGCTGCTGGCCGCCGGAGCGCAGGCGCGGACAGACGCGTCCGGACCACCGCCGCGCCCGTCGCTGAAGCGCCCGGACCTGCCGGCGACGGCGTCGCCGCGGGCGGTCGCCGCCGTCAACAAGCCGCGGCCCGACCACGGCGCCAGCGCGGCAGCGGCCAGCAAGCGCCCCACCGCGTACGCCCACGGCAATGACGACAGCGCTGCCACTGACCCGGCATCTTCGAGCGCCGACGCCACGTCGGATTCCAACGACGCGCCGGCGACCGGCAACGATGCCGATCAGCAAACCGCCAACTCCGGCGACACCGACAGCCAATCGACCGCGACAGCGTCTGGCAACGATCCGGCCCAGACCGACGCCGGTCAGAGCACGACCGATGGCACCGACCAGCTGACCGACGCCACGGTCGTGACCATCACGGCGGCGGTCGTCGCTGCGCCGCCCGTCGCGACCGCGCCCGTGCTGCCAGCCGTCGCGGAGCAGGCTGCCACACCAGCCCAGGGTACCGCAGCCGACGGCACTGCCGCGGCGCCGCCACCGGGCGCCACGCCCGATCTCGGCGCGGCGCTGAGCGACCCTGCTACGCCAGCGCCGTCGAGCCAGGACGGCGCGACCGCCGCGCCGACCACCGCTGCCAAGGCCGCGGCCAGCACGGCGGCCGCCGATTTCGCCGCGCTCGCCAGCGCGACCGCCGAGGCCTCGGCCGCACTCACGGCCACTGTGGGCAGCAAGGGCGGCGCCCCCGCCGCGCCGCCCGCGGGCACCGGCAAGACCGCCGCCGAGGTGATGGCCCAGATCAACAGTGCCAACGTCGTGATCAAGATGGCGGCGGCGAGCCAGGGCCAGGACCCCGGCCAGTCGGCGTTGGCGACCTGCTGAGCCGCGCCGGCGGCGGCACGGTCGAGACCGCGACCCCGGCGACCAACAACCCGAGCACGGTATCGGGCGAGACCCTGTTCCTGTCACAGCTCGGCGAAGCCGGCCACCACGGCGAGCCGATCGGGCCGACGCTGCCCACCGAGCCGACCGCGCCGATGCCCGGCGAGGCCAATGCCGTGGTTGCCAACGGCACGTCGGCGCCGAGCGCCACCGCGTCATCGGCGGCGCCCAGCGCGCCGGCGCGCCCCGCCCCGGTGCTGCTGCCGCTGCTCGACCAAGTGCTGCCCAGCCTCAGCCAGGCGGCGAGCGGCAACGGCAGCGGGCGTTTCACCATTCAGTTGCGCCCGCCCGAGCTCGGGCGGATCCAGGTCGACCTCAAGATCGCAGCCGACGGCCACGTCACCGCCACGATTGTCGCCGACCGCCAGGACACCCTGTCGCTGCTGCAGCGCGACTCCCATCAGCTCGAGCAGTCGTTGAGCGATGCCGGCCTGTCGACCAACAACGGCGATCTGCAGTTCTCGCTGAGCGGCGACAGCCAAGGCACCGATTTCGACGAGCCCAACGCCAGCAGCTACAACGCCGGCATCGCCGCGACCGCTACGGTCGAGGACACGGCGGCGCCGGCGGTCGCGCGACAGATCGGCGGGCTCAGCCTCGTCGATCTGCATGTCTAGGCGGCCGAGGACCCAGGAAGGACCGATGTCATGACCACTGTTTCGTCCACTCCCGCGACGACCGCCGCCACGACACCGAGCACGACGGCCACGGGCAACAGCACCGACGCGCTCAACAAGCTGTCGTCGGACTTCAACAACTTCCTGACGCTGTTGACCACGCAGCTCAAGAACCAGGATCCGCTGGCGCCGATGGACTCGACGCAGTTCACCCAGCAGCTGGTCGCGTTCACCGGGGTCGAGCAGCAGATCAACGGCAACAAGAAGCTCGATCAGTTGATCGCGCTCAACCAGGGCGATCAGCTGACCAGCGCGGTCGGCTTCATCGGCACCCAGGTCGAAGCGGTCAGCAGCCAGGCGTGGCTCGACCCCAGCGGCGTCGCCTCGCAGATCGGCTACGCGCTGCCGGCCCAGGTCGCCGCCGTGATGGTGCAGGTCCAGGACAGCACCGGCGCCCCCGTGCGCAACCTCACGGGGACGATCCTACAGGGCCACAACGTCGTCACCTGGGACGGCAAGAACGACTACGGCTACGCCATGCCATCGGGCGTCTACAGCGTGTCGCTGCAGGCGATCGGCCAGGATCAGAAGCCGATCACCAACGTCGTCACGTCGATCATCGGCACGGTCACCAACATCGCGTCCGATCCGACCAACGGCACCGAGCTGTCGATCGGCGAGGTCCAGGTGCCGCTGTCCGGCGTCACATCTGTCAAGAAGCCGAGCTAACGGGCGCAGCGCCGCCCGGGAATTTAGACGAGGAGTCGTACAATGGGTGTTTATGGAGCCCTTTTCTCCGCCGTGTCGGGCCTCAAGGCCCAGGCACAGAACATGGGCATCATCGCGGACAACATCTCGAACGCCAACACGGTTGGCTACAAAGCCAGCGTGAACAAGTTCGAGACGCTGGTGACCACGCCGGCGACGCCGACGACCTACACGCCCGGCGGCGTGTTGAGCCGGCCGTTCGCCAATGTCGACGCCCAGGGCCTGCTCGCCGCATCGGCGTCGCGCACCGATGTCGGCATCACGGGCCGCGGTTTCCTGCCGGTGACCAACAGCGTCGGCACCTCGGGCACCCTCAACACGACGGTGAACAACACGTTCACCCGCGCCGGCTCGTTCACGGTCGACAAGAACGGCAACCTGGTCAACTCGGCCGGCTTCTTCCTGCTCGGCGTGCCGATCAACCAGACCACCGGCAAGCCGACGATCTCGAACCCGGCGGTGCAGTCGCTCAGCCTGGTCAATGTCGGCACCTTGACGGGCATCGCCAAGGGCACCACGTCGCTGTCGATCGGCGCCAACCTGCCGGCCGTGCCGACCGCGAGCACGCCGCTTGGATTGGCGGGAATCATCAAGGGGGCGGCCGTCACGACCACGACGGACACGTTGAACACCTACACGGTGTACAGCTCGACCGGCAACGCCTACACCCTGAGCAACGTCAAGTACGCGGCCGCCGTCTTGGCGGCCGGCACGCGCAGCGTGACGGTGACGGCCAACATCGCGCCGGTCGGCGCCAGCCCCGCCCTCTCCGGCGCCAACCCGATCACCCTGGGTACGATCAGCGTCTCGGCCAGCGGCGGCACGGCGACGACGGGCGCCGGCGCCACCTTCACCGATGGCTCGACCTGGGCCCCGACCATCGATGCCTCGGCGTTGCGAATCGCTAGCACGGCCGCGGCGGCCTCATACGCCGCCTCCACGGTGTCGGTCGACCCGCAGGATGTCACCGCCGTGGTCTACGACAGCCTCGGCGTCGCCAACAATCTGACGCTCGAATTCACCCGCACGGCGGCGCTGAACGTCTGGGCCCTCAAGCTCAAGTCGATGACGGTTGTCGGCACCAGCGGTTCGTCGACCACTACGACCCTGCCGGCTTGGATCAACGGCACGGCCGATACCTCCACCGTTACGCTGGCCGTTCAGCAGGCCAACGCGAAGGTCACGTTCAACACCAACGGCACGGTCGCAGCCGGCTATCCGGCCACGATCTTCGGCAGCGTCGCCGCCGGTTTGACGCTCAGCGACGGCGCCAATGGTTTCGGCGGCACGACCAATCCGGTCAACCTCAGTCTTGGTACCGCCGGCACACCCAGCGGCCTGACCCAATACTCGAACAAGTTCGCGGTGTCGTTCATCAACCAGAACGGCCTGGCGTTCAGCTTCCGAACCGGCGTGGCGTTCGACGTCACCGGCCAGGTCAACGCCGTGTTCGACAACGGCACCGTGATCCCGCTCTACAAGATCCCGCTGGTCAACTTCTCCAACGTCGACGCCCTGCAGGCCGAAACCGGCAACGTCTACACCGAGACCGTCGAGTCGGGCAGCGCGGTGTCGAATTTCGCCGGGCTCGGCGGCACCGGCACGATAACGCCGGCCTCGCTCGAGCAGTCGACGGTCGACCTGTCGAACGAGTTCACCAACATGATCATCACGCAGCGGTCGTTCTCGGCCAACGCGCGCACGATCACGACGGCGGACAACGAGCTCCAGGAAGTCGTCAACCTGGTCCGCTAGGCGGCATGAGGGGAAGCCGGAGCGGCTAGGCCATGAGCCTGATCAACGCCTTCATCGCCGGGGTCACCGGGATCGACGCCCAGTCGCAGAAGATGGGCGCGATCTCGGACAACATCGCGAACGCCAACACGGTCGGCTACAAGCCGAGCGTCGTCCTGTTCAAGACGCTGGTGACGCGGACCGATGCGCCGACCGTCCAGGGCGCCACCGGCCCGATCCCGTTCAACTTCGCGCCCGGCGGCGTCATCCCGACGCCCGAGCAGCGCATGGACCTGCAGGGCCTGCTGGCGAGCTCATCGTCGTCGACCGATCTCGGCATCCTGGGGCACGGCTTCTTTCCCGTCACCAATGGGGTCGATACCACGACCGGCGCGGTGGCGACCGGCGCCAACCTCGCGGTGACGCGCGCCGGCTCGTTCCACCTCGACAAAGACGGCTTCATGGTCAACTCGAACGGCTTCTTCCTGATGGGCGCGACCAGCGGCAGCACCTTGCCGAGCGCGCTCAGCGGCCTGACCCCGTTGAAGTTCGATCCCGGCCCGGCGGTCACCATCGCCGGCGTCGCGACCACCCAAGTGGCGCTGGCCGGCAATCTACCGGCGACCGACGCCATCGGCACCACCGAGACCATGACGACCGGCCTGTTCGACTCGCTGGGCAATGCCTTCGCGCTGCAGCTCACCTTCACGAAGACCGCGCTCCAGACCTGGTCGGTGGTGCCGACCACCGTCACGGCCGCGGACAACTCGGGGGTCACCGGCACGATCAGCGGCTCGACGGCCACGCTCAGCTTCGACACCACCGGGCAGCTGACCAGCCCCACGAGCAGCACATCGCTCGGCACCATCACGCTGTCGAACGGCCAGTCGCTGTCGCCGACCTTCAACTTCGCGGGCAGCGGCGCGATCACCGCGGTGACCCAGCTCGACGGCGTCTTCGCCCAGACCGGCGCCCAGCAGGACGGCAAGGCGAGCGGCTCGCGCACCGGCTTCGTGGTAACCCCCGACGGCACCATGTCGGAGGTCTACAGCAACGGCCTGGTGCTGGCGAAGTATCAGATCCCGTTGGTCACCTTCCCCAACGACCAGGGCCTCGAGCCGATCACCGGCAACGCCTGGCTGCCGACCGGCAGCGCCGGCTCCGGCACGCTGGCGATCAACGCTGCCGACACCGGCGGCGCCGGCCAGATCACGCCGTCGTCGCTCGAGCAGTCGTCGGTCGATTTGGCCAACGAGTTCGCCGAGATGATCGTGACCCAGGCGACCTACACCGCCAACACCAAGATCATCACCACCGCCAACGAGATGTATCAGACCCTGACGCAGCTGCGCTGACGCCGCCTGCGCTCGTTCGACGCCTCGCCCTGCGGTTAAAGACCCGGGTGTTAGGACTCTTTAAATAAAATGTCGTACATCCTTTCGGACGTCGCCTCTCCTTGCGAAGGTAGCCGCCGATGGAACGGCCGTTCCGGCCGAGCGAGACGGGTGGGCCGATCGGGCAGCTGATGACGCTCGACGATCTGCCGCCGCTCAACACCAAGCGTTGGGTGATTCGGCGCAAGGCCGAGGTGGTCGCCGGCGTGCGACTCGGCCTGATCAGCCTCGAAGAGGCCTGTCGCCGTTACTCGCTGTCGCTCGACGAGTTCCTGTCATGGCAGCGCCTGATCGATCGCCACGGGTTGCGCGGTTTGCGCGCGACGCGCGTCCAGGAGTATCGCGCCACGCAAGGCGCCGTCAAAGCCGCCCCCGAAGGCAACTGACCACTGCGCGGCCGGCGCCCGCGTGCCGCGGTCGATTCCATTGTCGGTTTTTTCCCTCAGGTGCCATGCTGGCCCGTTTTGTCGAGCCAACGCATGCCCTTGCCCCGGCCGGTTCACCCAGCCCCTCGCGGTCGCGCTGTCACGGCGTTACACAAACGTCGGAGGATAGGCAATAATTGCCTTGGATTAACACAATTTTCACTACCAATTGCTCTGATGGCGTCGCTGCCCGGTCGCCCTGGCCGCAGCGTGCCGCCCCCGTGTGCAAGAGGTTGATCGCGTGAACGCATTCATCCAATCCCTGCGCAACCTCGGGCCGGTCCGATTGGCCGTGATTGGCGGGGTCGGCGTCGCTCTCCTGGCCTTCGTCGCCTACCTGCTGCTACGCCTGGGCGGCACCGAAATGGCCTTGCTTTACACCGACTTGAACCCCGGCGACGCATCCAAGATCGTAACTCGTCTCGACCAGCTGGGGGTGCCCTACAAGTTGCGCGGCGACGGCACCGAGATCCTGGTGCCGGTCGACACGGTGCCCAAGACGCGCATCACCTTGGCCGGCGAGGGGCTGCCGGCGGGCGGCTCGCTCGGCTACGAGATTTTCGACAAGAGCCAGGGCCTTGCGACGTCGAGCTTCGTTCAGAACATAAATCAGCTGCGGGCGCTGGAAGGCGAGCTGGCCCGCACCCTGACGGGGATCGAGAACGTGCGCGGTGCCCGCGTCCACCTGGTGCTGCCGCAGCGCGAGCTGTTCAGCCGCGAGCGCCAGGAGCCGAGCGCCTCGATCATGCTGCGCATGGTCGGGGCCAAGCGCCTGGACAAGCCGCAAGTCACCGCGATCCAGCACCTGGTCGCCGCCGCGGTGCCCGGCATGAAGCCCGAGCGCATCTCGATCGTCGACGAGCACGGCACCCTGCTCGCGCGCGGCTCCGATCCGTCGAGCCCCGGCATCATGCTGCAGACCGCCGAGGAGATGCGCATCGCCTACGAGAACCGGGTCGCCCGCGCGGTCGAGCAGCTGCTCGAGCGCACGCTCGGCTTCGGCAAGGTGCGCGCCGAGGTCAACGCCGACATCGACTACAGCCGGACCCAGGAGAACCAGGAGATCTTCAACCCGGACCAGCAGGTCCTGCGCTCGACCCAGACGGTCAACGAGACCGCCGAGCAGAACGAGAGCGACAGCAATCCGTCGGTGACGGTCGCCAACAATCTGCCGGCCGGGCAGTCCCAGCAGGTGTCGCCCCTGGTCAACTCCTCCAAGAGCACGCGCAACGAGGAGACCAACAACTTCGAGATCACCCGCACGGTGCGCAATCTGACGCGCGAGCCGGGCGGCATCCGGCGCATCTCGGTCGCGGTGCTGGTCGATGGCTCCTACAGCTTCAACAGCGACGGCCAGCGCGTCTACGCGCCGCGCGTCAAGCGCGACCTCGAGCAGATCGAGAGCCTGGTCAAGTCGGCGGTCGGCTACGACGGCCAGCGCGGCGACCAGGTCGACGTGCAAAACATGCAGTTCGCCGCCTTCGAGGACGAGTCGAAGCCGGTCAAGACCTTCTTCGGCCTGGAGCGCCAGGAGCTGATCAAGATCGCCGAGATCCTGGTGCTCGGCGTGGTCGGCGCGCTGGTCCTGCTGCTGGTCGTGCGGCCGCTGATCGCGCGGCTGTTCGAGTCGCCCGAGACCGCCGCGGCCGGCGCCGCCGGGCTGTTGGGCGGGCCCGCGGCCGCCGGTCTGCTGACCGGGCCGGGCGGCACCGACCTCGAGCTTGCCGAGGGCGAGGAAGGTCTCGACGAGATGATCGATCTCAACCGCATCGAGGGCCGCGTCAAGGCGTCGAGCCTGCGCAAGATCGGCGAGATCGTCGAGAAGCACCCGGAGGATGTCGTCAACATCATCCGGGCCTGGATGTATCAGGAAACCTGAGCCGAGGATCGTAGGACGCCATGCGGGTTCGCGAGGATTACCGGTCGCTGACCGGTCCGGAAAAGGCCGCCATCCTGATGCTGTCGCTGGGCGAGGAGCACGCCGCGCGGCTGTTCGAGCTGATGGACGACGACGAGATCGAGGAGATCTCGCAGACCATGGCCAATCTCGGCACGGTCAGCTCGAACCTGGTCGAGCGGCTGTTCGTCGAGTTCGCCGAGATGTTCAGCCAGACCGGCTCGCTGGTCGGCTCGTTCGACTCGACGGAGCGCCTGTTGAGCAAGGTGCTCGACAAGGACCGCGTCGACTCGATCATGGAGGAGATCCGCGGTCCCGCGGGTCGCACGATGTGGGACAAGCTCGGCAACGTCAACGAGCAGGTCCTCGCCAACTACCTCAAGAACGAATACCCGCAGACCGTCGCGGTCGTGCTGTCGAAGATCAAGGCCGAGCATGCCGCGCGCGTGCTGGCGCTGTTGCCCGAGAACTTCGCCATGGAAGTCATCATGCGCATGCTGCGCATGGAGGCGGTCCAGAAAGAGGTCCTTAACGACGTCGAGAAGACACTCCGCACCGAGTTCATGAGCAATCTGGCGCGCACCAACCGCCGGGACTCGCACGAGATGATGGCGGACATCTTCAACAACCTCGATCGTACCACCGAGACGCGGTTCATCACCGCGCTCGAGGAGCGCAACAAGGACTCGGCCGAGCGCATCAAAGCCTTGATGTTCACCTTCGAGGACCTGAGCCGGCTCGACTCGGGCGGCATCCAGACGCTGCTGCGCGCCACCGAGAAGGACAAGCTGTCGATCGCGCTCAAGGGCGCGTCGGAGACCCTGCGCGACATGTTCTTCGGCAACATGTCCGAGCGCGCCGCGAAGCTGCTGCGCGAGGACATGGCGGCGATGGGGCCGGTCCGCCTGCGCGACGTCGACGAGGCGCAGATGTACATGGTCGGTGGCGAACCGATGGAGCTGCCCGAGCCGATGCTCGGCAGCGACGAGGACGGCGCGCCCGACGTCGGCGCACCCGACGCCGCCGGCGAGCGGCCGCCGTTCCTCGGCGCGGCGTCCGACGTCGCATCCGACGACGACGCGCCGACCGACGACCTGCCGGCGCCGAGCGCGACCAATGGCGACGCGGCCGCGGCCCCGACGGACGGCGAGGTCGACGCGCCGCCGCGCGAGACCGCGCGCTCGCGCCGGATTTGGCGCGCGCTGCGCTACGCCTCGATCACCCAGGAGAAGCCGGTCGTCGAGCCGCCGCCGCCGGTCATCGACGACAGAGGCCGGCTGATCCGCAAATATCTGTTCGAGCGCTCGTTCGACCCCGTCGACGCGCCGCCCGAGCCCGAGCCGGAGCCGGATCCCGAGGCGCTGATCGCGGCGCTGCCGCCCGAGGTGATCGAGGTGATTGCCGAGGAGCCGCCGCCGCCAACCTTCTCGGAGGCCGAGCTCGCCGCGGCACGCGCCGCCGGCTACGCCGACGGCGAGGCGACCGGCCACCGGGTGGCCTCGGAAGCCAACGAAGTGCGCGTCGCCGAGCTAGTGCAGCAGATCGGCGCCGAGATCCCGGGTCTGGTCGCCGACCGCGACCAGGCGATCGCCGCAGTGTCGCACGAGGCGGCGCGGCTCGCCCACGCGATGGTGCGCCGGATCATGCCCGAGCTGGCGCGCCGCTATCGCATCGAGGAGATCGAGGCGGTGGTGGTCGACAGCCTGAACAAGGCGCTCGATCAACCGCGCGTCGTGATTCGCACCCCGGCCGACGTCACGACCTACCTCAGCGACCGGCTCGAGACGGTGGCCCGGCAGCACGGCTTCGCCGGCCGCGTCATCGTGCTCGGCGATCCCAGCCTGGGGCCGTCCGACGTCAAGGTCGAGTGGGGCGACGGCGGCGCCGAGCGCTGCATCCAACGCGCCTGGAGCGACGTCGAGGCGATCGTCGCGCGCGTCGTCACGAAGCTCGAGGGCGTGGCGCCGGTGGCCGACGTGCCGACCGGCACCACGGAGGACACCATCGGCAGCGCCGCGTAGCGGCGAGAGCGCGCCGCGGTGCGGCGAAGATTTGCGTAACCGACAAGGCAGAGAGGAGTTAGGTCATGTCTGAAAAAGGCGGTGGTTTGAACCTCGCGGACCTCGAAGAGGCCCTTGAGGAATCACGTGCAGAAGAGTCGGGTCGCGCCGGTGCGCGCGAGCTCGGCGCGGTCTACGACATCCCGGTCCAGGTCTCGGCGGTGCTCGGCCGCGCGACCATGCAGGTGAGCCAGCTCCTGAAGCTCGGCCGCGGCGCGGTCGTCGAGCTCGACCGCAAGGTCGGCGAGGCGATCGACGTCTACGTCAACAACCGGTTGGTGGCGCGCGGCGAAGTCGTGATCGTCGACGAGCGGCTCGGCATCACGATGACCGAGATCATCAAATCGGATCGACAGGCCTAACAAGGGCTGTCGGAACGTCCGGCAGGAACATTGGGTTCGATGCGTCTCCTGATCGTCGGTTCTCTCGAAGGCCACATCACCACCGCGGGCAAGCTCGCCATGGCCCGCGGCGCGACCGTGGCGCACGTGCCGGACGTCGACGGCGCCTTGGCGGCGCTGCGCGCCGGCCAGGGCGCCGAACTGGTGATGATCGACGTCAAGCTCAACGTCGCGGAGCTGATCCTGGCGCTCAAGGCGGAGCGGATCACCGTGCCGGTGGTTGCTTGCGGCATCGGCAGCGATGCCAACGCCGCGGTGCGCGCGATCAAGGCCGGGGCCAAGGAATACATCCCGCTGCCGCCCAACGCCGATCTGATCGCCGCGGTGCTCGAAGCGGTCGCCGCCGAAGCCAACACGGTGGTGCACTGCGACCCCGCGATGGTCCGCATGCTCAAGCTGGCCGACCAGATCGCGCCGTCCGAGGCGAGCGTGCTGATCACCGGCGAGAGCGGCACCGGCAAGGAAGTGCTGGCGCGCTACATCCATCGCAAGAGCCGGCGGGCCCAGCAGAAGTTCATCTCGGTCAACTGCGCCGCGATCCCCGAGACCCTCCTCGAGTCCGAGCTGTTCGGCCATGAGCGCGGCGCCTTCACCGGCGCGGTCGCGCGCCGGGTCGGCAAGTTCGAGGAGGCCAACGGCGGCACCCTGCTGCTCGACGAGGTCAGCGAGATGGACTCGCGCCTGCAGGCCAAGCTGCTGCGCGCCATCCAGGAGCGCGAGATCGACCGGTTGGGCAGTTCGCAGCCGATCAAGATCGACATCCGCCTGATCGCGACCTCGAACCGCAAGCTCGAGGACGAAGTCCGCGCCGGCCGCTTCCGGCCCGACCTGTTCTATCGGCTGAACGTCGTCAACGTCGCCTTGCCGGCGCTCCGCGAGCGGCCGCAGGACGTGCCGCTGCTCGCCGAGTTCTTCGCCAAGCGCTACGCCGATCTCAACGGCGTCAGCCACCGCCCGCTGTCACCCGAGGCGCTCGACAAGCTGAAGCGCCATGGCTGGTCGGGCAACGTGCGCGAGCTCGAGAACGCCATGCATCGCGCGGTGCTGGTCGGCTCCGGCAACGTGATCGGCTCCGAGGCCATCCTGCTGACGCCGGGCCGCACCGAGGAGCGCACCGGCGAGAGCGCCGGCGATCGCGCCGTGAGCATCGCGGGCCTGGTCGGCCGCACCGTCGCCGAGGTCGAGAAGGGGCTGATCCTGGACACTTTGAGCCACTGCCTCGGCAATCGCACCCACGCCGCCACCATCCTCGGCATCTCGATCCGGACGCTCCGCAACAAGCTGAAGCTCTACGCCGACGCCGGCATGACGGTTCCGATGCCCGGCGACGGCGACCGAGCGCCGCTCTAACCGGCCGCACAGTCAATGGCAGTTGTCCCGTTCAGCTCTCGCGCCCAGGCGATCGGCCTGTTGCGCCAGGCCGGCGGCACGCTCAAGCGCGGTGAGATCGCGCTCGCCCTCGGCGTCGTCGCGATCCTGCTCTGCCTCGTGCTGCCGATGCCGCGCTGGCTGCTCGACATCAGCCTGGCGTCGTCGATCACCTTCTCGGTCCTGATCCTGATGACGGCGCTGTTCATCGAGCGCCCGCTGCACTTCAACTCGTTCCCGACGGTTCTGCTGATCACGACCCTGCTCAGGTTGTCGCTCAACCTCGCCGCGACTCGATTGATCCTGTCGCAGGGGCACCAAGGCACCGACGCCGCCGGCTACGTCATCAAGGCGTTCGGCGGTTTGTTGATGCAAGGCAACTTCATCATCGGCCTGATCGTGTTCTCGGTGCTCGTGATCGTGAACTTCGTCGTGATCACCAAGGGCTCGACGCGTATCGCCGAGGTCGCGGCGCGCTTCAACCTCGACGCCCTGCCCGGCAAGCAGCTGGCGAT
>JACQAI010000294.1 GCA_016195115.1 Pseudomonadota bacterium | reverse complement strand
TGCGCGACCACCGCGTCGGGCGTGATGGCGGCCGCGCCCTGTTCGCCGATCAGCACCACCTCGTCGCCGACCGCGGCCTCCGGGATCTCGGTCAAGTCGAGGCGCATATGCTCGAGCGACGGGCCGCCGAGCACCGGTGCGCGCCGGCCGCGCACCAATGCGGCGCCGGCGTGCAGGCGGCCGACGCCGTCGGAGGTGCCGATCGGGATGACGCCCATGCGCAGCCCCGGGCGCACCGGGAACGGCGCTTCGGCCAGGAAGGCGTCGCGCACCAGCACGCGCACGTGGATGAGCCGGCTCGACAGCTTGCGGAAGGCCTGGCGCTGGGTCAGCCACGGCACGTCGCCGGCGGCGCGGAACGCCCCGAAATACATCTGACCGGGATCGACCGCGTTGAACGCCAGCCGGCCGAGCACCGACAGGATCTTCGAGCTCGCGACCATGCGGATCGGCACGTCGATGCCGCGGCCGGCGAGCGCGCCGCAGATCGCCTCGAAGCGGCCGAGTTGCCACTCGAGATAGTCGCGCGACGGCGGCTCGGGCACGTTGGGATGGCTGTTGACGATGCGGACGCGCAAGTTGGGCATCGCGGCGATCGCCGTGATCGCCTCGACCGCCGCGTCGGCGGCGAAGCCGAGGCGCTCCTGGCCGATGTCGATCTTGATCGCGACATCAAGCCGACGCGGCGTCAGGCGGGAGTACAGCGCGGCCGACTCGAGGTCGATCAGGGTCGGGATCAGATCGTGGGCCGCGCAGGCCGCGACCGCCGCCGGGGTCGCAACGCCGCCGGGATAGACCAGGAGCGGCGCGCCGATGCCGGCCTGGCGCAGCGCGATGGCGTCGGCGCGGTCGACCACCGCGATGGCGTCGGCCCCCGACGCCAGCACGGTGCGCGCGACCGGGAGCAATCCGAAGCCGTAGGCGTTGCACTTGAGCGCGGCGAACACGGTGGCGTCGCGGCCGACCAGGCCGCGTATGTTGCGGGTGAATTGCGCGATCGCGCCAAGGTCGACTTCGAACCGGTTCGGCCTTGTGTGGTCATCGAGCAAAGTCGAGGGGGCAGCGTCTTGCATGGCTTCAGCCTATCATGATCGCATCGGCGCGCGTCACGGGAGGAGCATGATGGCACGGACGGCACCCTTCACCATCGCCCTGGCGGGCGCCGGGATGATCAGCCATTTCCACCTGAAGGCCTGGGCCAAGCTCGGCAACCGCGCCCGCGTCGTCGCGGTGTGCGACCCCGACACGGCGCGCGCCGCGCAGCGCGCGCAGGAGTTCGGCGTTAGCCAGGTCTATCCGGATGCCGCCGCCCTGTTTGCCGCTGAGAAGATCGACGCGCTCGACGTGCTGTCGCCGCGCGAGACCCACGCCGCCTGGGTCGAGGCGGCCGCCGCGCGCGGCATCGCGGTGCTGTGCCAGAAGCCGATGACCCCGACCCTGGCGCTGTCGGAGGCGCTGGTGCGCCGGGTCGCCGGCAAGATGCGCATGATGATCCACGAGAACTGGCGCTTCCGGCCGTGGTACCGTGTGCTCAAGGGCTGGATCGACGACGGCGCGCTCGGCGACATCGCAATGGCGCGTATGAGCATGATCAACTCCGGCCTGCTGCCCGACGCCAGCGGCCAGCGCCCGCAGATCGTGCGCCAGCCGTTCTTCAAGACCGAGGCGCGGCTGCTGATCGCCGAGTCGCTGATCCACCAGATCGACACCATGCGCTATCTGTGCGGCGAGCTGCACGTCATGGCCGCGCGCGCCGCCAACACGGTGCCCGACGTGGTGGTCGGCGAGACGTTCGCCGACATCTTCATGGAGACCGCCACCGGCGCGCCCGTCACGGTCACGGGCAACATCGCCGCGCCCGGCTACCCGCCGCGCGTGCCGGATCGGCTCGAGATCGTCGGCAGCACGGCGAGCGCGGTGTTCGAAGACGACGAACTGCGGCTGCTCGGGCCGAGTCCGCGGCACGAACGGTACGACCGCGACGCCGGCTATCAGACCAGCTTCGATGCCGTGATCGCGCACTTCATCGATTGTCTGGAGAGCGGCGCGCCGTTCGAGACCGATCCTGCGGACAATCTCCAGACCCTGCGCCTGGTCGAGCACGCCTACTGGGCAGCCGGCCTCCACAAGCTCGGCGGCGCCTAGCTACTCCGCCGCGGTGGCGGGGACGGGCGGCTCGTAGGCCTGGATCGGCGGCAGGTTGCCGTCGAAGCGCTCGACCTCGACGGTGGTGAGCTGGCCGGTGCAGCCCTGGGCCAGGCGCGACGTGCCGACGTCGCGCGTCAGCACGTTGGGGTTGCCGTGGACGCACAGCGGCATGTCCTCGGCCGGGTCCTCGGGGTCGTACCACGCGCCGGTCGGCAGCTGGACGACGCCGGCCATCACGCCGTCGGTCACCGACGCGGCGGCCAGGCAGGCGCCGCGCGGGTTGAACAGCCGCACGATGTCGCCGTCGGCGATGCCGCGCTTGGCGGCGTCGCGCGGATGGATGCGCACGACCTCGCGGCCGCGCGACTTCTCCGCCTGGCTGTGGCCGCCGAAATCGAGCTGGCTGTGCAGCCGCGTCGCCGGCTGGTTGGCGACCAGGCGCAAGGTGTGCCGCGCATCGGGCACGTCGACCGGCGCCCGCCACACCGGATGGCCCGGGCAATCGTCATAGCCGAAGCCCGCGATGGTGGCGCTGAAGATCTCGATCTTGCCGCTCGGCGTCGGCAGCTTGGCGCCGACCGGATCGTCGCGGAAAGCGCGGATCATGCCGCCGTCGTCGGGCATGGTCGGGAGCATGAGCTCGCCCTGCGCCCAGAACGTCTCGAAATCCGGCGCGGCATGACCCTTCTCGGCCAGCATGTCGCGCATCTCGCTGTAGAGGTGGCGCAACCATTCCTGGGCATTGCGGCCCTCGGTGAACGCCGCGCCGGCGCCCAGGCGCTCGGCCAGCGCGCTGAAGATCGCGTAGTCGTCGCGCGCCTCGCCGTAGGGTTCGGCGATCTTGTGCATCGCCACCATCAGGGGGTCGGTCGACATGGTGCCGAAGTCGTCGCGCTCCAACGTCATCGTGCACGGCAGCACGATGTCGGCGTGGCGTGCAGTCGCCGTCCACGCGGTCTCGTGCACGATCAGGCTGTCGACCCGCGTGAACGCCCGGCGCAAGCGGTTGAGATCCTGGTGATGGTGGAACGGATTGCCGCCGCCCCAGTAGACCAGGCGGATGTCTGGATAGGCGAGGCGCTCGCCGTTGTAGTCGAACGCCTGGCCCGGGTTCAGCAGCATGTCGGCGATGCGCGCCACCGGGATGAAGTCGCGCACCGTGTTGCGGCCCTGCTGCAGCCCGACGCTGGGCACGACGTTGGCGCGTCGGCCGGTGTGGCCGAGCGCGCCGAGCGCGTAGTTGTAGCCGCCGCCGGGCAGCCCGATCTGGCCGAGCATCGCCGCCAGCACCAGGCCCATCCACACCGGCTGCTCGCCGTGCTCGGCGCGCTGGAGCGCATGCGCGACCACGACCAGGCTGCGCTTGCCGGCCAGCTGCCGCGCCAAGCCGTCGATCACCTCGGCGGCGATGCCCGTGATGCCGGCGGCCCATGAAGCGGTCTTGGGCTGGCCGTCGGTGCGGCCCATGAGGTAGGCCTCGAAGACCTCCCAGCCGACGCAATATCGCTCGAGGAACGCCACGTCGTGCTGCCCGGCGGCGACCAGGCTGTGCGCGATCCCGAGCATCAGCGCGGTGTCGGTGCCCGGGATCGGCGCCAGCCACTCGGCGCCGGCCTCCTCGGGCAGATCGCCGCGCAGCGGGCTGACCAGGATGAAGCGGCAGCCGCGCGCGCGCGCTTGACGCATCGAGCCGCGCTCGACGTGGCGGCTGATGCCGCCGGCGCCGACCATGCTGTTCTTCAGCGCCATGCCGCCGAACGCGATCACGACCTCGCTGTGGTCGACGATCTGCTCCCAGGTGACGTTGCGCCGGCTGATCTGCTCCACCGGGCCGAGCACGTGCGGCAGCACCACGCCCGAGGCGCCGGCGCTGTAGCTGTTGACCGAGCGCACATAGCCGCCGAGCGCCATGTTGAGGAAGCGGTGGACCTGGCTCTGGGCGTGATGGAAGCGCCCGGCGCTCGCCCAACCGTAGGAGCCGCCGAACACCGCTCCCGGGCCGTGGGTGTCGCGCACCCGCTTGAGCTCGTCGCCGAGCAGATCGAGCACGCGGTCCCCGTCGGGCCCGGGCCCGCGCTCGAGCCAGCCGCGCCGCACCATCGGCCGCGCGATGCGCGCCGGATGGCGCAGCGCCGCGGGAAAGTTCTGCAGCAACGGGTTGGGATCGGGGTCGCCGGGGTGCGGCTTGACGACCAGCCGGTTGTCCTGCCAGCCGGCCGAGAACGCGCCCCAATGGGAGCTGTGCGGCCGAAACCCGTTGTCTGCCTGTGACTTCGTCATGCCTGCACCTCGGACATCCCGATACTATCGCACGCGGTCGTGGGCAAGTCCCGTGACGGCAGCGCCGGACCGGGCTAAACAGGATGCATGGCTGGCGACTTCGATCTCGTCACGCCCCTGCCGGGGGCCGGTTTCGGCGGCCGGGTGCGCCCGACCGGCGGCGCCGGTGCGCACACGGTCATCGCGGCCGCCGAGCGCGATGCCGGCGCCCTGCCCAAAATGCTGGCAGCCAGCGGCGGGCTCCTGCTGCTGACCGCCATGGACGAGATGGTCGCGGCGCCCGAGCTGCTGGTGCGCCTGAGCCGCATCTTCGGCCCCGAGGTCGAGAACTATCGCGAGACCCTGACGTCGCCCGCCATGGTCCACGACACGGTGCCGGAGATTTTCCTGGTCTCGAACGCGCCGCCGGTCAACCGTGGTCCGCCGTCCCGGCCCGAACCGCCGTTGACCGCCGACGGCACGCTGCCGGTGCAGTTTCCCCATCGCCGCGGCTGGCACACCGATCAGAGCTATCGCCGGCCGCCGCCCGACGTCTCCCTCTTCCTGGCCGTCAACCCGGTGCCCAAGGGCGAAGGCCAGACCCTGTTCGCCGACGGCACCGCGGCCTACGACGCGCTGCCGCCGGCGCTCAAGGCGCGTGTCGATACGCTCGAAGGCCTGCACGTCGGGTTGAGCGCCGAGCGCTCCTACGACGAGATCCTCGCCAGCAAGACGCCGCGCGCGCTCAAGCCGCGCGAGCGCCCGCAGCGCCAGCCGGTGGTGCGCGTCCATCCGGTGACCGGCCGGCGTGCGCTCTACCTGTGCGAGATGCGCCAGATGGATTGGCTCGAGGGGCCGTTTGTCGGTTTGGAGCCGGGTCCGCGCGGCGACGGCGCCAAACTGCTGTTCGAGCTGATGACGCATCTGACGCGGCCGGAGTTCATCTGCGTCCACGAATGGACCGAGGGCGACCTGGTGGTGTGGGACAACCGCTGCCTGGTCCACGCCGCGACCTGGTTCGACACCGCGACGCAGGTACGCATAATGTGGCGCACCACGGTCAGCGGCAATCCCGGCGCCGCCTACGCGGGCGAGCAGAAGAGCTGGGTCACGGCCTAAGTCGGCGCGGACCGTCGTGGCGCCGCGCGGCTCAGCGCTTCTTCCCTTCGGCGCGAGCGCGACGACGGCGGTTGCTCGCCTTCAGCTTGCCCTTGCGCCGGTTGGCGCGGGAATCCCGCTTGGCGGGCTTCGTCATTGTCGTCTCCATGAAAGCGGGCGGCGCGTCAGGCGGGTGGCGCCCACGGGCCGGCGGTGCGCGTTGTCAATATACTAAGCACCCATGGGCGCCAAGGCGTTCATTGCCGATGGGTCAGGACCGGGCCGACCTGCGGCTTGCCTCCTGGCGCTCGAGCCGTTCGAGCCGCCGCAGCTTGCGCAGCGGCAGGACCGCCATGCTGGCGAACTCGTAGACGGTCCGATCCGGCTGGTCCCAGCAGACATAGCCCCGGCAGTGGGTCGGGCGGGCGTCATAGACCGTGCAGCGCCGATCCTCGCCGAGGAACTGGCAGGTCTCGTCGTAGCTCTTGATACGCCGGCGGCCGGCGCGCCGGCTGACGAGATGCTTCTTCTCGAACTCGGGTGCCGTCATCCCGAGATGCTTCGCCAATCGACGCACATCGCGCATCGAGACCTCGACGAAGCCGGCCATCGTGCAGCAGAAGCCGGGGCAGCGCTTGCAGTTGAGTGGGATCCCGTCCGACACGGATTACACCGGATGGCGTGCGCGCGCCGATGGCGGCGGGTGAGGAGTGGTGCCCAGGGGCGGAATGGTGAAGCTCCACGCTTCAATACACTAAGTAGCAGTGGGACCCCAAGACGTTCTGTCGGATCCCCATGGCATTTTGACACATGGGTCCCACCGATCGCCTCCGCGGCGGCTACCGCGCCGATGCCAGGGCGAACTTGCCCTGTCGGATGGTCAGCATAACGACACTCGCCTCCGTGATGCCGAAATGGTTGTCCTTGGCGTAGCTGTAGACGCCCGTGACGCCGATGAAATCGCGCAGGCCTTCGATGGCGTCGCGCATCTTGGCCGGATCGGTCCCGCCCGTCTCGATGCCAGCGGCGAGGATGCGCGCGGCGTCGAAGCCGTTGCCCGCGAAGGTCGCCGGCGGCCGGTTGTATTTCGCCGTGAAGTCCTTGATGAACGCGACGGTGAGCGGCTTCTGCCGATCGCCGTCAGGCAGGCTCTCGGCGACGTAGAGCTTGGACGCCGGGAAGATGATGCCCTCGGCCGCCTCGGCGGCGAGCCGGATCAGGTTGGGATCGGCGGCGCCGTGCGAGGCGTAGAGCGGCACCGACAGG
>JACQAI010000102.1 GCA_016195115.1 Pseudomonadota bacterium | reverse complement strand
TCGGTGCGCGCCGGCGACCGCTTCGTGTGCGCCGGCCCGGCCGGCGGCGGCTACGGCGATCCGTTCACCCGCGAGCCCGCGCGGGTGCTCGCCGACGTGCTCGACGGCCTGATCACGCCGGAAATGGCGCGCCAGGATTTCGGCGTCGCGATCACCGGCGGCAAGCTCGATCCGGCCGCGACCCAGAAGCTCCGCGCGCACTGAACCTGCCGTTTTTTTCGGCATCGGGGATATTTCTACGGCATTAGCAGCCGCTGGCGCGCGATCCATCTCGGGTCGGGCATGGCACCCGGTTTGCGTTGCGTCACCGCATGCAATCCGAAGCCGCCTCCCCGTCGCGCGCGGCCGGCACGGTCGAGCTGGTCGCCGTGGCCAAGCGGTTCGGCGACGCGGTCGCGGTCGACGGCATCTCGCTGAAGATTCCCGGCGGTGCCTATTGCTGCCTGCTCGGGCCCTCGGGCTGCGGCAAGACCACGACCTTGCGCATGATCGCCGGCCACGAGCGGCCGAGCGACGGCGACATTCGGATCGGCGCCGAGGTCGTGACCGACCTGCCGCCGGGGCGGCGCAAGACCGCCATGATGTTCCAGAGCTACGCGCTGTTTCCGCATCTCAGCGCCCAGGACAACGTCGCCTTCAGCCTCAAGCTGCGCGGCGTCAAGAAGGCCGCGCGCCGGGCGACGGCGCGCGAGCAGCTCAAACGCGTCCACATGGAGGATTACGCCGAGCGCCTGCCAGCGCAGCTCTCGGGTGGCCAGCAGCAGCGCGTGGCGTTGGCACGCGCGCTGATCACCAATCCGAGCGTGCTGCTGCTCGACGAGCCGCTCTCGGCGCTCGATCCCTATCTGCGCGTGCGCGTCCGCGAGGAGCTGAAGCGCCTGCAGGGCGAGCTCGGCGTGACGTTCATCCACGTCACGCATTCCCAGGAGGAGGCGCTGGCGCTGGCCGACCTGGTGGTCGTGATGGATCGCGGTCGCATCGCCCAGGCCGGCCAGCCGCACGACGTCTACAGTCGGCCGAGCACCGCGTTCGTCGCGCGCTTCATCGGCGGCCACAACGTGCTCGAGGGTGCGGTGCAGCGGCGCGACGGCCAATGGGCGGTGCTCACTGGCATCGGCGCCGCAAGGTTTGCCGTCCCGTGCCCCGCTGCGGTCGGCGCGACCGTGCGCTTTGCGGTGCGCGCCGACAAGGTCGTGCTCGAGCGCGCCCACGCCGAGCTCGCCGCGATCGGCGGCCATGTCGTCGCGGCGGCTGGCGGCCCCAATCGTCTCGGCGGCCGCGTCCAGGCGATCGAATATCAGGGCGCCTTCGTGCGCGTCACGCTCGACGACGGCACCGCCGAGCCGTTCACCGCGCTGGTGCCCGACGACGTCTTCTACCGTGCTCCGCTGACCGTCGGCGAACCCGCCGCCGCGAGCTGGTCGCCCGCCGACGCCCATGTCCTGACCGAGTCCTGATGCGCGTTTTCCCGACCACAAACCGGAGGTAATGCCATGTCACGTCGCTATTTCGATCTGAAATCCCGGCCTGTCGATGCGGACCAAAAGCGGCTCGGCCGGCGCACCGTGCTGAAGGGCGCCACCGCGCTGGCCGGCGTCGCGGTCGGCAGCGGTGCGATCACCGGCTTCCCGACCATCTGGGCGCAGAACATCAAGTCCGTGACCCTGCGCCAGTTCGGCACCGGTGTGTCGGCCTACAACGACATCGCCGTCAAGGCGAAGCAGGATCTCGGTTTCACGGTCGAGCTCTCGGCGCTCGACAGCGACGCCGTGGTGCAGCGCGCGGTGACGCAGCCAAAGTCGTACGACGTCGTCGATGCCGAATACTGGATGCTGCCCAAGGTCGTGCCGTCGGGCAACCTGCAGCCGATGGACACCAAGAAGATCAAGCTGTTCGACAAGATCGTGCCGATCTTCACCAAGGGCGAGCTCGGTGGCGGCAAGAAGATCGCGACCCAGGGCACCGCGCCGATCAAGGTGAGCTACGTCACCGGCAAGGACTCCAAGACCTTCTCGAAGACACCGACCCAGTGGTTCAACCTGGTACCGACGATCTACAACGCCGACACCCTGGGCATCCGCCCCGACCTGGTCAGCGAGCCGATCACCCAGTGGAAGCAGCTGCTCGACCCGAAATACAAGGGCAAGGCGTCGATCCTCAACATCTCGTCGATTGGCATCATGGACGCCGCGATGGTCTGCGAGTCGCTGGGCGAGATCAAATACGGCGACAAGGGCAACATGACCAAGGCCGAACTCGACAAGACCATGAAGGTCCTGACCGACGCCAAGAAGTCGGGCCAGTTCCGCGCCTTCTGGAAGACGTTCGACGAGTCGATCAACCTGATGGCGTCGGGCGAGGTCGTGATCCAGTCGATGTGGTCGCCGGCGGTCGCCGCGGTGCGCGCCAAGGGCATCCCGTGCACCTACGTGCCGCTCAAGGAAGGCTACCGCGCCTGGGCCGGCGGGCTCGGCCTGTCGCGCGCGCTGAGCGGCCTCGCGCTCGATGCCGCCTACGAGTACGTCAACTGGTACCTGGCCGGCTGGGCCGGCGGCTTCCTCAACCGCCAGGGCTACTACTCGGCGGTGCTCGACACCGCCAAGCAGAACATGAGCGCCGACGAATGGGGTTTTTGGATGGAAGGCAAGGCGGCGCAGGGCGACATCAAGGACCCGTTCGGCAAGGTCATGGAGAAGGCCGGCTCCAAGCGTGACGGCGGCTCGTTCGAGGAGCGCATGGGCGCGGTCGCGTGCTGGAACGCCGTGATGGACGAGAACCGCTACATGGTCCAGAAGTGGAACGAGTTCGTCGCGGCGTAGCCTTGCCTTCCAGCTCCACCGCGCTGCTCCCCTCTCTTACTCCTCCCCCGCGCGAAGCGTGGGGGAGGAGTGAGAAACAACGTGGGCGGGATACGGCGATGGTGAGGGCGTGGCTGCAAGCGGCGCCCCTGGCACTCGTCGTCGCGGCGTTCCTGGTCGTGCCGATCGCGACCTTGGCCGTGGTCAGCGTCTGGGACTACACCGAGTACGACCTGATTCCGGATTTCGTGCTGACCAACTACGCCGACGTGTTCGGCTCGTGGGTGACCTACGCGACCTACGCCAGCACGGTGCGCTTTGCCGCGCTGACCTGGCTCGTCACCCTGGCGATCGGCTTCTGGATCGCTTACTTCCTGGCGTTCCACGTGCGCAGCAAGACCTGGCAGATGGTCCTGTTCCTGGTGTGCACGATCCCGTTCCTGACCTCGAACGTGATCCGCTCGATCTCGTGGATTCCGGTGCTCGGGCGCAACGGCCTGGTCAACTCCGCGCTGCTCCATCTTCGCGTCATCGACCAGCCGCTCGAGTTCCTGCTGTTCTCCGACTTCTCGACCGTGCTGAGCTACGTCCACCTCTACGCGCTCTTCATGGTCGTGCCGATCTTCAACACCATGATGCGGATCGACCGCGCGCTGATCGAGGCCGCGGTCGACGCCGGCGCCTCGGGCTGGCAGGTCGTGCGCGACGTCGTCATTCCGCTGTCGAAGCCCGGCATCGCGATCGGCTCGATCTTCGTCGTCACCCTGGTGATGGGCGATTTTTCGACCGTGCGGCTGATGAGCGGCGGCCAGAGCGCCTCGGTCGGCCTGATGATCTCCAACCAGCTCGCCTATCTGCAGTATCCCGCGGCGGCGGCCAACGCCATGGTTCTTCTTGCCGTGGTACTCGCCATTGTCGCCGGCATGATGCGCGTCGTCGACATCCGCAAGGAGCTCTGACGATGCACGGCCGCACCCCCGGCTGCTATCTCGGCACGGCGTTCTTCGCGCTGTTCGTGCTGTTCCTCTATGGGCCGCTGTCGGCGATCTTCGTGCTGTCGTTCCAGGGGCCCGACGGCGGCCTTACCTTCCCGATGAACGGCTGGTCGGTCCACTGGTTCGGCGCGCTGCTCGAGCGCCAGGCGGTCGGCGACTTCCAAGGCTCGTTCCTGCGCTCGTTCGAGCTCGGCGCGGTCGTCATGGCCGCGACGGTGGCGATCTCGCTCTCGGCCGGACTGGCGTTCCGCCGGCGCTTCCGCGGCGCTGGGCTGCTGTTCTACGTCGTGGTCGCGAGCCTGATCATCCCGTCGATCCTGGTCAGCCTGGGCATCGGCTTGCTGTTCCGCATCCTCGACCTCGACACCGCCTGGTGGAGCTCCGGCCTCGGTGCGCACCTGACCTGGACCCTGCCGTTCGGTCTCCTGATCATGTTCGCGGTGTTCAACCGGTTCGACAAAGCCTACGAGGAGGTCGCGCGCGACCAAGGTGCCACGGGTGCGCAGACCTTGCGTCACGTCGTCGTGCCGATCATCGCGCCCAGCCTGGTCGGCGTCGGGCTGCTCGGCTTCACGCTGTCCTACGACGAGTTCGCCCGCACCCTGCTCGCGGTCGGCACCGACCTCACGTTGCCGCTCAGCATCTACGGCATGACGACCAACATCACGACGCCGGTGCTGTACGCGCTGGGCACCGTGACGACCGGTTTCTCGTTCGCCGTGATCGCCGTGTTCCTGGTCGCGACGCGATGGCTGCAGCGGCGCACCGCGGCGCGCCGCTCACACGTAACGGCGCGTACCTAACCGCGTCGTCGCGGGCTTCGGCAGCTCGCAGGGTAGGAACTTGCCCCGCCCCGGCGTCGCCGTGACTTGGCCGTCCTGGCACACGACCTCGCCGCGCGACAGCGTGATCTTGGGCCAACCGGTCAGCTCCATGCCCTCGTAGGGCGTGTAGTCGACGTTGTGATGCAGCAGCGCGTTGGTCAGGGTGACGCGGCGCTCAGGATCCCACAGCACCAGGTCGGCGTCGGCGCCCACCGCGATCGTGCCCTTGCGCGGATAGAGGCCGTAGATCTTGGCCGGATTGCTCGCCGTCAACGCGACGAAGCGCGTGATGTCGATGCGGCCGGCCATCACGCCCTCGGAGAACAGCAGCGGCAGCCGCGTCTCGACGCCGGGCACGCCGTTGGGCACGGCGCGAAACGGCGCGTCGGTGCCGGCGTTGCGCTTGCCCTTGGCGCCCTCGAAACGGAACGGCGCATGGTCGGACGAGAACACCTGGAAGACGCCGCCGACCAGGCCCTCCCAGACATATTTCTGATTGTCCTTGCCGCGCGGCGGCGGGCTGCAGATGCATTTTGCCGCCTCGAAACCGGGAGCCTCGAGGTGGTCCTCGGACAGGAAGAGGTATTGCGGGCAGGTCTCGGCCAGAATCTTGAGGCCGCGGCCCTGCGCCCAGCGGATCTGCTCGATGGCTTCACGTCCCGAGACATGCACGATCAGCACCGGCACGTCGATCAGCTCGGCCAACGTGATGGCGCGGTGGGTCGCCTCGCGCTCGACCGGCTGCGGCCGCGACACCGCGTGGAACTTGGCGGCGGTGTGGCCGCCGGCCTCGAGCTTCTCGGTCAGCCAGGCGATGCAGTCGGTGTTCTCGGCATGGATCATCGTCATGGCGCCCTCGCGCCGCGCGAAGTCGAGCACGTCGAGCATCTGGCGGTCGTCGAGCTTCAAGTCGTCGTAGGTCATGTAGACCTTGAACGAGGTGTAGCCGTCGCGCAGCAGCGCCGGCAGCTCCTGGCCGAGCACCTGCGCGTTGGGGTCCGAGATGATCAGGTGGAAGGCGTAGTCGATCACCGCCTTGCCGTCGGCGCGGCGGTGATAGTCCTCGACCGCGGCGCGCAGCGACTGGCCCTTGGCCTGGGCGGCGAACGGGATGATCGTGGTGGTGCCGCCGCACGCCGCTGAAATCGAGCCCGAGCGGAAATCGTCGGCCATCTCCGAGCCGTCGCCCATCGGCTGGTCGAAGTGGCAGTGCGCGTCGATGCCGCCGGGCAGCACCAGCAGCCCGCCGGCGTCGATCTCGCGCCCGCCAGCCAGGCGCTCGGCCAGCGCCGCGATCTTGCCGCCCTTGATGGCGATGTCGCAGCGGCTGACGTCGGCCGCGGTCACGACCGTGCCGTTGCGGATCACCAGATCGAAGTCGGCCATGTCACGCCCCTCTCCTCACGGAGAGGCAGTCTGCCCTACTTCATCGAGACCGGCGAGAAGTCCTGGAACCAGTTCTGCGCCTGGACGAAGCCGGTCACCTTGGCCGACATGGCACGCGGGTTGACGTCGTGGGTGACCATCAGGAACAACGCGTCGTCGACGAACTTCTCGTGGATCTTGCGCAAGAGGTCGTCCTGCTTCGAGGCGTCGAACGTCGTGCGTGCGGTGCCGAGCAGCGCATCCATCTCGGGATCGCTGTAGTAGCCCCAATTGGTGCCATTCGGGGCGACCAGCTTTGAATCGAGGTGACGTACGAAGGCGGTGAACGGGTCCTGGATGAAGTAGGTGAAGTTGATGCCGTGACCACCGCGCGAGCTCTCGTGCTTGGCGCCGGCGCGCCAGATGTTGATCAGCGTGTTCCACTCGACGACGTCGAACTCGACCTTGATGCCGACCTCGGCGAGGTTCTGCTGCACGAACTCGTTCATCGGCAGCGGCTGCATCTGGCCCGAGCCCGACGCCGAGATCAGAATCTTGACCACCACCGGCTTGTCCTTGCTGAAGCCGGCCTCGGCGAGCAGCTTCTTGGCGGTCTCGGGGTCGTACTTGACCTCGAACTTCGGCGCGCCGAACCAACCGCTGCCGGGTGGCAGGAAACCCTTGGCTGGGATCATGAGGCCGCTGAGCAGCTGTTTGAGCCCCTCGCGGTCGACCGCCAGGTTGGCGGCCTTGCGCACCCGGATGTCGTTCCAGGGCGAGCCCTCGACGCGGCTCAAATGATAGGTCCAGTTGTGCGGATAGGCGTTGGTCACGACCTTGAAGCCGGCCTTCTCGAGGCTGGCGACCGCGTCGGGCGCCGGCGCCTCGATCCAATCGACCTGGCCCGAGCGCAGCGCCGCGGTGCGGGTCGCGGCCTCTGGGATCGGCAGCAGCACCATCTTGTCGAGCTTGGGCACGCGCTTGGCGTCCCAGTATTCCTTGTTGGGCACCAGCTCCTCCCACTGCGCCGGGCTCGACATCATGACCCAGGCGATCTGGTAGGGCACGAAGGCGTCGGGTGCGCTGGTCTTGATCAGCACCGTGTAGTCGTCGAGCTTCTTGTAGCTGGCGATCAGCGGCACCCGCGAGCGGCCTTGCGCCGACTGCTTGGGATCGAACTGCGGCGACTTGTCGTTGAGCAGCTTCTCGAGGTTCCACACCACGGCGTCGGCGGTGAACTCCGAGCCGTCGTGGAACTTGACGCCGCGCCGCAGGGTGAAGGTCCATTCCGTCTTGTCGGCGTCGCCGACCTTCCACGACGTCGCCAGGCCAGGCACCAGCACCGACGGCTTGTCGGCCGACGACAGGTCCCAATTGATCAGCCCGTCGTAGAGCGTGTAGCCCATGAAGCGCATGCCCTCGCCGCCCTGGTCGGTCTGACCGGTGGTCAGTGGGATGTCGGCCGCCGTCATGCCGATGCGCAGGGTGCCCTGGGCATGCGCCGCGCCGGCGGCGAGCGCCAGCGCGCCCGCGACGAGCAAGGAATATCGGGTCAATCGAGTGCGCATCGGCGTGTTCTCCGTCAGACGTTGACCGAGCAACCGCAATTTGGATGCCAACTAGCCTGCGGCAAGGGCGCAGCCCCGCGCGCGCTACGAAGTGGGTTTAGCTCCAAACAGGGTGCAGATCGCCGCATCGACGCCGCTCAGCTCGCGCGCCGGGACCTCGGCGTAGCTGCCGGCACGCGGCTTGGTCAGGCCGAGGCGCACCCGCATCTCGGCGAGCCCGACCGCGCAGGCGACGCCGTCGAGCAGCGGCACGGGCGCGCGCGCCTGCAACAGCCGGCAGCAGCCGGCGAACGCGGCGCCGGCGATCGCCACCGAGTCGGCGCCTTGCGCGACCAGACGCTCGATGCCGGCGAGCAGCGGCCCGGCGAAGCTGTCGGGATCCGTGAAGGTCGCAGCCGGCGCGTCCAGCGCCTCGACCGCGGCGAGGCGATCCGTCAGACCGTAGCTGGCGACCAGCTCGTGCGACCACGCCGCGACGCGCGCGCCGAAGGTCAGCACGCCGAAGGCGCCGCCGACCGTGCAGGCGGTGAGCAGCGCGGCCTCCGTGATGCCGAGCACCGGAATCGGCAGCAGCTCGCGGGTCGCCGCGGTGCCGGCGTCGCTCGAGATCGCCACCACGACCGCATCGCAGCCGGCGTGATGGCGCGCCGCGGCGTCGAGCACGGCATGCGCCGCGATGGCGTTCTC
The DNA here is from genome assembly GCA_016195115.1 of Pseudomonadota bacterium. Taxonomy (GTDB): domain Bacteria; phylum Pseudomonadota; class Alphaproteobacteria; order Elsterales; family Elsteraceae; genus JACQAI01. Next base: position 3,832 of record JACQAI010000102.1, on the reverse strand, counting down.
GGCGCGCGTGCCGACGACGCGGGCGCCGAACGGCGCGCTGACCGCGACGATCTCGGTGCCCGGGCTGGCGGCGGCGCGCGCCTCCGCCCCGATCCGCTGGGTGATCGCATCGGTGGTATTGCCGTTGACGACCAAAATCTTCACCGCCGGCCCCTCCTCGTTGCGGACATGAGCCGTTCGGGCAATTCAAGCACCGTGCCGGCCCGCTACCCAGGCTGCCTAATTTCTATACAAGCGAGGAGGATTCCCAGCATTATCCCAGGACGGCGCGCCCCCGGCGGTGGCATGTCGCTTGCGGATTTGTCCTGAGCATGAATCAGTCGCGCGACTTCCGGGGCTATGGCAACCAGCCGCCCGATCCGGCGTGGCCGGGCGGCGCGCGCGTCGCGGTGTCGATCGTGGTCAATGTCGAGGAAGGCGCCGAGCTCAGCCGCTCCGACGGCGACGAGCGCAACGAGGCCGCCCACGAAATCCCGCACGAGGTGATCGGCGGGCCAAACGTCGGCATGGACAGCCATTTCGAGTACGGCACGCGCGCGGCCTACTGGCGGGTCATGGAGGCGCTGGCGGCGGCCGACGCGCCGGCGACGCACAGCGCGTGCGGCCGCGCCATCGCGCGCTCGCCGTGGCTGGCTGAGGATGCCACCGCGCGCGGCCACGAGATCGCGTGCCACGGCTGGCGCTGGGAGGGTCACGACGGCATGGACGAAACCACCGAGCGCGCCACCATCGCGCGCCCGGTCGACGCGATCGCCAAGGCGGCGGGCGTGGCGCCGGTCGGCTGGCACACCAAATCGGCGTGCTCGTCCAACACGCGCCGCCTGCTGGTCGAGCATGGCGGCTTCCTCTACGACAGCGACGCCTACAACGACGACCTGCCCTACTTCGTCGCGGTCGGCGCCAAACGCCATCTCGTGATGCCGTACAGCTTCGACACCAACGACATGCACTATCACCAGGGGCGCCAGAAGTTCGTCACCGCCGGCGACTTCGCCGAGTACGTGATCGATGCCTTCGACTGCCTGTGGCGCGAGGGCGCGCACGCACCGAAGTTCATGTCGATCGGCCTGCACTTGCGCATGATCGGCCGGCCTGGCCGGATCGCCGGCCTGATCCGCGTGCTCACCCACATGCGCAACAAGGGCCACGTCTGGATCGCGCGCCGCGACACCATCGCGCGCCATTGGATCGCGCGCTTCGGCCGCGCCGACGGTGCTTGATCTCGGCCCCCGAATTGCTTTGCATGCTTCCAGCTGCCGGAGGATCGCCATGACCCACCCGACCCTGAGCCGCCGCAACCTGCTGTGCCTGACCGCCGCCGCCTCGTCGCTCACCGCGCTCGGCATGCCGTTCGGCGCCCGCGCCGCCGGCCTGACCGTGGCCGGGCTCAAGGCCGCCGGCACCTTGCGCGTCGGCTGCGAGGCCGCCTACGTGCCGTTCACCTACCGCAACGACAAGGGCGAGATCGTCGGCTACGACGTCGACTTGGCGCAGCTCGTGTGGGCGGCCCACGGCATCAAGCCGGAGTTCGTCGATACCGCCTGGGCGGGTGTCATCCCGTCGCTCTACGCCAAGAAGTTCGACCTGGTGATGAGCTGCATGAGCTATACGGCGGAGCGCGTGAAGCGGGTCGCCTTCTCGATCCCCTACGCCGAGGCCTCGCAGGCGCTGCTGATCCGGGCTGGCGACACCGATAAGATCAAATCCGTCGAGGACCTCAACGGCAAGATCATCGGCATCAAGCTCGGCTCGCCGGGCGAAGTGCTGCACAAGAAGCTCGCCGAGCAGAAGAAGCTCACCTACAAGGAAGTGCGCATCTTCGACGACCACCCGGCCGCGTACATTGCGCTCGGTCAGAGCAAGGTCGACGCCGTGTTCAACACCGTGCCGACCCTGGCGATCGTGCTCAAGGACGCACCGGGCAAGTACGCCCTGGTGCGCGGCATCGGCGCCGACAACTGGGCCGGCATCGCCGGACGTCAGGAGGACACCGACCTGATCCGCCACGTCGACGAGACCCTGACCGCGCTTAAGGCCGACGGGCGGCTCGCCCAGCTGCAGGAGAAGTGGTTCGGCTTCAAGATGGTTCTGGCCGACAAGATCCCGACGTTCGAAGCCTGATGCCGGCATGACCTCCTCACCCCGACCCTCTCCCCGGAGGGGAGAGGGAGGCGCATGACCATCGACTGGGCGATCGTCGAGCTCGCGATCCCGCTGCTGTTCGCGGGGCTCTACACGACCGTGCGCATCTGCCTGCTGTCGATCGTGCTCGGCGCGGTGCTCGGCTTCGTGCTCGGGCTGGCGGCGTTCAGCCGGTCGGCGGTGGTGCGCTGGTCGGTGCGCGGCTATGTCGACTTCATCCGCGGCACGCCGATCCTGATCCAGATCTTCCTGGTCTATTTCGCGCTGCCCGGGCTCGGCATCAACCTGTCGGAGTTCTGGGCCGGCGTGGTCGCGCTCAGCCTCAACGCCGGCGGCTTCATCGGCGAGATCGTGCGCGCCGGCATCAACTCGGTCGAGCGCGGCCAGTCCGAAGCTGCCAAGTCGATCGGCATGACGGGGCGCCAGGTGCTGATCTACATCCTGCTGCCCCAGGCAATGCGACCCATCGTTCCGCCGCTGACCAACGAGCTCGTCAACCTGATCAAGGGCTCGGCGCTCCTGTCGGTGATCTCGGTCTACGAGCTGACGCGCGCCGGCCAGGCGATCATCTCGACCCACTTCGTGCCGTTCGAGATCTATTTCCTGATCGCGCTCTACTACTACGTCGTGATCAGCGCGGTCGCCTATCTGTCGCGCCTGCTCGAGCGCCGCCTGCCGGTATGGTAGCCGTCGCAGCCCCCAACGGCGCGACGCCGCTCCTGGCGGTGCGCGGCCTGACCAAGCGGTTCGGCAACCGCGTCGTGCTCGACGGCATCGACCTGACCGTGACGCCGCACGAGACCCTGGTCGTGATCGGCCCGTCGGGCTCGGGCAAGACGACCTTGCTGCGCTGCATCAACCGGCTCGAGCAGCCCGACGCCGGCACGGTGGCGGTCGGCGACGAGCGCATCGGCGAGCGCGACGGCCGGCCGGCGTCCGAGACCTATCTGGCGCGCCAGCGCAGCCGCATCGGCTTCGTGTTCCAGCGCTTCAACCTGTTCTCCCATTTGACCGCCCTCGACAACGTCGCGATCGGCCCGCGGCGCGTGCTCGGCCACGCGCGCCGTGCCGCGCGCGAGATCGCCGCCGCCCAGCTCGAGCGCGTGTTCCTCGCCGAGCACATGGACAAGCGGCCGAGCCAACTGTCGGGCGGCCAGCAGCAGCGCGTCGCGATCGCGCGCGCGCTCGCCATGGATCCCCAGCTGTTTCTGTTCGACGAACCGACCTCGGCGCTCGACCCCGAGCTGGTCGCCGAGGTCCTGGACGTGATGCGCGACCTGGCGCGCGGCGGCATGACGATGATGGTCGTGACCCACGAGATGAGCTTCGCGCGCCAGGTCGCCCACCGCGTGATCTTCATGGACGCCGGCGCGATCGTCGAGGAGCGCCCGCCGGAGGAGATTTTTACCGCGCCGCGCGAGGAACGCACGCGCCGCTTTCTCGCCCACTTCCTCCGGTAGGTCCCATGACCGCGCTGCCCAAACGCTGCGAAATCCTGGTCACCGCCGACACGGTGCTGACCGGCGAGGCCGCCCAGCCCCAGGTCGACGGCGCCGCGATCGCGATCACCAACGAGCGTATCGTCTGGCTGGGACCCGCGCGGGATCTGCCGCCAAATTTCGCCGCGGCCAAGCGCCTCGACCTGCAGGGCCACGTCGTGATCCCCGGGCTGGTCAACGTCCACACCCAC
>JACQAI010000293.1 GCA_016195115.1 Pseudomonadota bacterium | reverse complement strand
CGCGCTCGACCGCGGTGCGCATGAGCCGTCGATCGGTGTGCCGCGTCACCGGTTGGGCCCGCGTCGGCACTGGCGGCTCGTCGCTGTCGCTTCTGGTCAGCCGGCGCGCCAGGTGGATGCGCATCGCCAGCAGCCCGAGCAGGCGATTGCGCCGGCGCAGCAGCGGCCGCAGCGAGCGCAAGCGTGGCACGCCGAGGAAGACGGGTTGGGCGACATAGGCCTCCAAGTCGTGGTCGAACGAGACGAAGAAGCCGCGATAGACCGCGGTCAGCAGGCCGTAAGGCAGTTTCGGCGAATGGTCGAGCATGGCGGCGAAGTGCCTGGCCGCCGCCGGCGGGTCGCGCCGTCGCAGCAGCTCGGCGTAGCGGCGACGCGCCCGGTTGTCGTCGATATCGATGTCGAGCAGGACGCGCAGGCCGCGTTCCGCGATGTCGGTCGCGCCAACCGCCGCCGCATCCTCGGCGACCTGGCGCCAGGCGGCGGCGAGTTGCAGATTGGTCAGCTCGAGGGTCTCGGGCGCGCGCAGCGCGCCGGTGCCGCCTTCGAGCTGCTGTAGACACAGCCGGCGCACGTAGTGCGCGTTGCCGTCGGCGGGCCGGGCTTCGAGCGCGGCGAGGCTGGCCTCGTCGAGCAGACGGGCGCCGCCGGCACGCTCGAAATGCGTGCCGACCAACCGATGCGGCGGCGATTCGGCGGCGGCGATGCCGCGTGCCGCGAGATAGCGTTCGAGCACGCCGGCCAGCCGACCGATGGTCAGGAGGTTGACCGCCGTGCTCATCGCGAGGATGAACGGCCGATCGCGCAGGTGCGCGGCATCGTCGCGCGCCGCCGCGTTCCGGTCGGCGCGCTCGATGCGCTCGAGGCGGTGTACCAGGCGCAGCAGCACCGGCACCTGGATGAGGTGATGGCGAATGCGGCTGCCGGCATGAATCGGCGCGGCGGTCCGCGCGGTATCGAGGTCGATGACGCTCATCACGACGTGGCAATCGGCTGACGCGGTGCGTGCGGCCGCGGCTTCGTGCGAGCTTGTTACACATCCGCGCCGCGCGGCGCAACCCGGCCATCGCCGGCTTTTGACTTCGCCTCGGTCGAAAGCTACTGTCCGCGCACTTTTGCCGGGAGCGAACGGTTGCGCTGTACGCTGGTGACCGCGGTGTGGGGTCCGTGGCACACGGACGTGCTCATCAGATTTGCGCTGCCGTCCTTGGTCGCGGCCGGCAACCTGCCGAGCCTCCAGCGCACGCTCGATACCGTCTATCTGATCCATACCAGCCGCGCGGATGCGCGACGCATTCGCGCGGCGCCGGTCTTCGAGACGCTGTCGCGCACCGTGAAGGTCGAGATCGTGACACACGCCGATCGCGCCTTCGGGTCGCCGATCGAGACGCACACCCGGATCTGGCACAGCGCGGTCGACCACGCCAAGCGCGCGAACGGCTTTCTCTGCGCGGTCGCGCCCGACATCATGTGGGCAGACGGCTCGTTTGCGACCGTCGCGCGCCTGATCGGAAGCGGCAAGAAGGCGCTCTACGCCTCGTTTCTCCGCGTCGTCTCGGAGACCTTCCTGGAGGAAGTGGCGGAACGCCACGCCGCGTCGGCCGGTGGCGTCAGCGCGATCGCGCCGCGGCCGATGATCGATCTGATCCTCCGGCACATGCACCCTCTGCAGTGCGCCTACCTGCGCGACAGCCGGCACTTCCCGATCCATGCCGAGCACATTCTCTGGCCAGTCGGGAACGAAGGTTTTCTGATGCGGGTGCTCGCCAACATGGTGCTGATCTTCCACGCCGTGGAGTACCCGCTCAATCCGCAGTTCACGGTCGCCCGGCATTCCGATGAGGTCGCGTTCGTCACCGACTCCGACGGCTTCGCCGGCGCCAGCCTGACGCCGCTGATGAAGGACACCGACTGGTACTTCGAGCCGCGCACCGCGGATCTCGACGAGATCGGCGCATGGTGGCTCAACTACGAGGGGCCGGCGCACCAGACGCTGGCCAGCCAGCAATACCGCTTCCACGCCGGCGACCCGACCGAGCGCGCCTGGCAGGCGGTCGCGCGGCAATCGGACTTCTTCGTCGTCCAAGCCCTGATCGCGCGCGAAATGACCCGCATCGGCCGGACGCTGAAGGGCATCGGCTGCAAGAGCGCCGCGGAGCTGCTGGCGACCGCGCTCTACGGCGGCCGCCTGCGCCGGCGCTGGCGGTGGCCCGGCCCGGTCACCGTGTTCGCGCCGAACGACGCCGCGATCGCCGCGCTGTCGCGCGAGCGTTACGGTCGGCTGCTGTCGCGCGACGGCGCGCGCGAGCTCGTCGATTTCATCGCCGCCCACGTCGCGCCCGGTGTGCTCGGCGACGCGGGCGATGCGCGGCCGGCGGCCACCGTCGGCGGCCACGCGCTGTCGTTTGCCGGCGATGGCGACGACCTCCGTGTCAACGGTCATGCCGTGCTGGCGCGCCACGCGCTGCCCGAAGGCCACGTCGTCTGCGTCATCGACGGCGTGCTTGCGTCCTGAGGCGACGATCGGCCTAGGTGACCGCGCGATAGCGCGTGCCGGCGGCGCGATCGAGCCGCGGCGACAGCAGCGGATCGTCGGCCAGCAGATCGCGATGGCGGTCGCGAAAGGCTGCGCGTTCGGTGTCGCGGACCAGGTCGCCGTCGCGTCCCGCGCGGCCGGCGAGGAACGGCGTGTAGATCACGCGCCGTCCGGCGCGCCGCGCCGTAGCGCCGCACCATGCTCCGAGATAGGCCAGGCTGAGCGGTGCCGCGGGCTCGGCCGTCAGGGTCTCGATCAGGCAGGCGGGGTCGATCACGGCGAGCGCGGATGACACCGCGCCGACCGACCGCTGCAGCCACATCTGCGCCTGGTAGCCGGGATCCTCGAGCCGCCGGCCCACGTCCGGGCAGTCGCAGCCGTCGCCATAGCCGAAGTAAGCGCCGGCGGCGCTGATCCGGCCACCGGAGCCGACGATCCGGCCGCCGACCATCG
>JACQAI010000101.1 GCA_016195115.1 Pseudomonadota bacterium | reverse complement strand
GGGGCTGCGCCGCGAGGAGGTCGCGCAGTCGTGCGGCATGAGCGCCACCTGGTACACCTGGCTCGAGCAGGGGCGCGACGTCTCGGCCTCGCCGACCGCGCTTGCCGGGCTCGCCGGCGCCCTGCGCCTGACGCCGGCCGAGCGCGCCTATCTGTTCGCGCTCGCCGGCAAGCGCGACCCGAGCGCGCCGCCGTCGCCCGACGATGCCGCCATGGACGTGCCGCCGGCGCTCGGCCAGGCGCTGGCCGCGATCGCCGCGCCGGCCTACCTGCTCGACCGTGCCTGGAACGCGCGTGCCTGGAACGTCGAGGCGGCGCGGCTGTTCGTCGGCTGGCTCGATCGGGGTTCCGACCGCAACCTGCTGCGCTACGTCTTCCTGTCGGCGGTCGCGCGCACCGTGATCCCTGACTGGGAGAGCCGGGCGCGTCGCGTGCTCGCCGAATTCCGCGCCGCGGCGAGCCGCCATCTCGACGATCCGGTGCTGGCGGCGCTGATCGACGACCTCAAGCGGCGCGCGCCGCTTTGCCCATCCGCGCGCCGGCCGCCTGACCTACGAGCAGATCGCCTTCACGATGGCGAGCCGGTCCGACTTCACGCTCGTCATGCTGGTGCCGCAGGACCCGCCCGTGGCGGCGCGTTCGCGCAAGGCACGCGCGCGGCGCTGAGCGGCGGCGTTCGTCCGACGCGAAGCCGGCCATCGCGACGCGCGGCTTGCGCGGTGACGTGCGGCAGCATCTGCTGACGTCATGGTGAACCCCCATCCCGCGCTCGCCCGCGCCCAGGCCTTCTGTGACCGCTTCAACGTACGCGTGCCGATCCTGCTCGCGCCGATGGCCGGGGCATCGGCGCCGGCGCTGTCGATCGCGGTGGCCAACGCCGGCGGGCTCGGGTCGTGCGGCGCGCTGCTGATGACGCCGGCCGAGATCGCCACGTGGGCGGCGACGGTGCGCGCCGGCAGCAACGGCGGCTTCAATCTCAATCTCTGGATCCCCGATCCGCCGCCGCGCCGCGATGCCGCACGCGAGGCGGCGGTGCGCGGCTTCCTGGCGCAGTGGGGGCCACCGCTGCCCGACGGCGCGGGCGACGCGCCGCCGCGCGACTTCGCCGCCCAGTGCGCGGCGCTGCTCGAGGCGGGGCCCGCGATCGTGTCGTCGGTCATGGGGCTCTACCCGCCGGCGTTCGTTGCGCAGCTGAAAGCGCGGCGCATCACCTGGTTCGCCAACATCTCGACGGTCGCCGAGGCGCGCGCCGCCGAGGCCGCCGGCGCCGACGTCGTGGTCGCCCAGGGCATGGAGGCGGGCGGCCACCGCGGCTGCTTCGACGCGGCGACGGCCGAGCACGAGATGGTCGGGCTGTTCGCGCTACTGCCGGCGGTGGTCGACGCCGTGCGCATTCCCGTGATCGCGACCGGCGGCATCGCCGATGCGCGCGGCGTCGCCGCGGCGCTGCTGCTCGGCGCCTCGGCGGCGCAGATCGGCAGCGGCTTCCTGCGCTGCCCCGAGGCCGGGCTGCACCCGGCGTGGGCCGACGCGCTCGGGCGTACGCCGCCCGAGGGCACGATGGTGAGCCGGGTGTTCAGCGGCCGCGCTGGGCGTAGCATCGCGACCGCCTACGTGCGCGCCGCCGCCGCGCCCGACGCGCCGACGCCGGCGCCCTATCCGGTGCAGCGCGGCCTGACCCAGACGATGCGCGACGCCGCGACCAAGGCGGGCGACGTCGAGCGTATGCAGATGTGGGCCGGCCAGAGCGCCGGGCTGGCGCGCGCCGCGCCGGCCGCCACCGTGGTGCGCGAGCTGTGGGACGGCGCCCGCGCGCTGCTGTCGTGAGCGCCGCCGGTTTCGGCTTGCCAGCGGCGGTCGGGCGGACTATCTAGCCGTCACGGGGTCCCGCAGACTCCCCGCCAGACGGCTCCGTCGTCCAAGCTCTGCACAACTCGCGAGACGCGAGGAGTGCGCACCGTGGACGAGAGCCGTTTTTCAATTTCCGCCCCTGAGCTCTATGCCCGACTCGGCACCGCGGCCGCGCCGCTGATCGTCGACGTGCGACGCGCCCCGGCGTTCGAGTCCGACGGCGCCATGATCGCCGGCGCGATCCGGCGTCCGCCCGACCAGGTCGAGGCGTGGCGGCGCGCCGTGCCGGCGCAGCGCGCCGTCGTGGTCTATTGCGTGCACGGCCACGAGGTCAGCCAGAGCGCAGCGAGCGCGCTGCGCGCCGCCGGGGTCGACGCGCGCTACCTGGCCGACGGCATCGCGGGCTGGCGCGAGCACACCCTGCCGACCGCGAAGCGGCTCGGCACGGTTCCGGGCAAATGGGTGACCCGCGAGCGACCCAAGGTCGATCGCATCGCGTGCCCGTGGCTAGTCCGCCGCTTCATCGATCCCGAGGCCGAGTTCCTCTACGTGCCGACCGAGCAGGTGTTCGAGGTCGCCACGGCGCACGGCGCCACCGCCTACGACATTCCGGGTTCCGAGCCATTCTCGCATGACGGTCCCCTGTGCAGCTTCGACGGCTTCCTAAAGGTCTTCGAGCTCGCCGACCTGGCGCTCGACCGGCTCGCCGTGATCGTGCGCGGCGCCGACACCGGCTGCCCCGAACTGGCGCCACAGTCGAGCGGCCTGGTCGCCTTGTCGCTCGGCCTGTCGGCCAACTTCCCGGACGACGATCACGCCATGCTCGCGCACGGCATGGTGATGTACGATGCGCTCTACGCCTGGTGCCGGTCCTTGCAGTCCGAGACCCACAGCTGGAAACCGGCGGCGTGACGAGGGGGCTGTCATGACGTTGTCTGCAGTCAACGCCGCGCCTGAGGTGCCGGCCCACGGCGTCAGCTTCCGCCAAGCGTTCGGGGTCTGGCTGCGGGTGGCGCTGCGGTCGTTCGGCGGCCCGGCCGGGCAGATCGCGGTGATGCACCGCATCATCGTCGAGGAGAAGCGCTGGATCGGCGAGACGCGGTTCCTGCACGCGCTCAACCATTGCATGCTGCTGCCCGGCCCGGAGGCCTAGCAGCTCGCGACCTACATCGGCTGGCCGATGCATCGCACCGCCGGCGGCATCGTCGCGGGCGTGCTGTTCGTCATCCCAGGCGCCATCGCGATCATGGCGTTGAGCTACGTCTACGCCGGTTGGGGCAGCCTGCCGCTGGTGGTCGCGCTGTTCTTCGGCCTCAAGGCCGCGGTGCTCGCGATCGTGCTCGAGGCGGTGGTGCGCATCGGCAAGCGCGCGCTCAAGAACCGCGTCATGGTCGGGCTCGCGGGCCCGTCCGACGGTGGCGCGCTCGCTGCGCGCCTCGGCGATCTGGCTGCTGCTGTGGTTGGTTCCGGTCGCCGCGGTGCTTTATGCCACCGGCCTCGCCAGCACGTTCAGTCAGATCGCGATCTTCTTCTCGAAGATGGCGATGGTGACGTTCGGCGGCGCCTATGCGGTGCTCGCCTACGTCGCCCCGGAGGCGGTCGAGTACTACCACTGGCTCAAGCCCGGCGAGATGCTCGACGGCCTCGGCATGGCCGAGACGACCCGGGCCGCTCATCATGGTGCTGCAGTTCGTCGGTTTCATGGCGGCGTTCCGCGATCCGGGCGCGCTCGATCCGATGCTCGCCGGCACCCTGGGCGGCCTGCTCGCGACCTGGGTGACCTTCACGCCATGCTTCCTGTGGATCTTCCTGGGTGCGCCGTTCATCGAGAGCTTGCGCGGTAACCAGGCGATCAGCGGT
>JACQAI010000100.1 GCA_016195115.1 Pseudomonadota bacterium | reverse complement strand
TCGAAGGTCGCCGGCAAGGTCGGCTACGCGCTCATTCCGGCGGGCCCGGGCGGCAAGTCGCACTCGGGCCTGTGGACGTGGGCGCTGGGCATCAGCCGGGCGACCAAGAACAAGGAAGCGGCCTGGCTGTTCGTGCAGTGGGCGACCGCGCAGCGCACCCTGCTCAACGCCACCATCGGCTATCGCAACTACAATCCGTCCCGTGCCTCGATCACCAACGACCCGCGCGTGCAGGAGATCATGGGCGGGTGGGGCGGCGGCAGCTACCTGAAGACCGTCGCCAAGAACCTCGAAACGGCGCGGGTGGCGTGGACCCCCGAGTCCGAGCGCCAGCGGGTCGGCGACATCTGGGCGCGCTCGCTGCACGAGATCTACTTCAAGCGCATGTCGGCCGCCGACGCGCTCAAGAAGGCAAGCGGCGAAGTCGACAAGGTGCTCAAGGAAGCCGGGATCAAGCCGTAGCGGCGCCACACGCGTGGACATCGCGCGAAAACGCCGGCGCTGGCGACGCGATACGCTGCAGTCGTACCTGTTGCTGACGCCGGCCCTGGTCCTGCTCGCGGGGATGGTGTACCCGTTCGGCCTGGGGCTGTACTACAGCTTCACGAATTATTGGCTGCAGTATCCCAATCGGTTCCGCTTCGTCTGGTTCGACAACTACGTCGACCTGATCGAGGAGCCGCTGTTCGTGCGCGCGCTCGAGTTCACGCTCGGATTCACCTTGGCGGCGGTCGTGATCCAGGTCGGGCTCGGGCTCGCGGTGGCGCTGTTCCTGCACGCGCGCGTTCCCGGGCGCAACGTGATCCGCGCCCTGATGCTGATGCCGTTGATGATGCCGCCCGTGATCACCGCGCTGATGTGGAAGATCATGATGGCCTCGACCACCGCCGGCATCCTGAACCACCTGCTGTCGTTCCTCGGCGTGGATCCCGTCAACTGGTTCGGCTCGACCCAAGGGGCGATCGTTTCGGTCTTCATCATCGATACGTGGGGCAACCTGCCGTTCATCGCGTTGATCCTGCTCGGTGGGCTGCAGGCGCTGCCCACCGAGCCTTACGAGGCGGCACGGGTCGACGGCGCCGGCACCGCCGCCATGCTGCGCTATGTCACCTTGCCGCTCTTGAGCCCGTTTCTCGTGCTCGCCGTCCTCTTCCGGACGATGGACTCGCTGCGGATCTTCGATGTGATCTACGCGACCACGTTGGGGGGGCCGAACGACGCGACCACCAACCTCCACATCATGGCGTACCAATTCTCCTTCCAGTGGTTCCAGATGGGCAAAGGCATGGCGCAGGTCATTACATTGCTCATGCTGGTCGGCATCGTCAGCTACGTGCTGATGCGGTTGTGGAACCGCGCCGCGGAGAGCACAGCGCAATGAGGTCCCAAGCCAGGCTCTACCGGCGCTCCGCGCACACGGTCGCCATCGCGGTGGCGGCGGTCGTGCTCCTCGTCTGGACCGTCTTTCCGTTCCTCTGGATCCTGCTGACGTCGTTGAAGAGCCCGGGGGACGTCATCTCGGTGCCGCCGGCGTTCGTGTTCACGCCGACGATCGACAACTACGCGGCGCTGGTCATCGGCGAGCAGCGCGGCCAGTACTCCTCGACGCGGCCGGATTTTCCGCGGTTCTTCCTGAACAGCATGATCATCTCCTTCGGCGCGGTCGCGCTGGCGATCGCGGCCGGCATCCCCGCCGCCTACGCCTTGGCCCGCTTTTCCTTCCCGCTGAAGAACGCGCTCGGCTTCGTGCTCATGAGCTTCCGGTTCGTGCCCTTCATCGCCTTCGTGATCCCGCTCTACATCCTTTATCAGCAGGTCGGGCTATACAACACGCACGCCGGGCTGATCCTCGCCTATCAGCTCATTACCCTGCCGTTCACCATCTGGATGCTGCGCAGCTTCTTCATGGAGATCCCCTTGGAAATCCAGGAAGCAGCAAAGATCGACGGCTGCTCCGCGTTGGGCGTGCTCACCCGGGTGATCCTGCCGCTGAGCATGCCGGGCATCGCGGTCACGGTCATCCTGGGGTTCATGTTCTGCTGGAACGCGTTCAACTACCCGCTGATGCTTGCGGGCCGCCAGACGTTCCCGGTGACGGTCGGAGCGATCCAGTTCATCTCCTACGAGCAGGTGCTGTGGGGACAGATGGCGGCAGCGACGATCGTTGCGGCCGTGCCGCAACTGGTGCTCAGCCTGATGGTGCAGAAGTACATCGTTCGCGGCCTCACCATGGGCGCGGTACGATGAGCGCGGTCGAGCACGGTCCAGCCGAAGGAACATGGTCATGCCGAGACATTTCGGGATCCTGATCCCGTCCACCAATACCACCTGTGAGGCCGAGTTCTGTCGCGTGGCGCCGGATTTTCAGGTCCATACGGCGCGCCTCGGCAAGGACGGCAAGACGCCATTCTCGCCCAGCCTCGACGCCGATATAACCTACCAGTCGAAATTGCTGGGCGACTCGCGGGTGGAGGCGATTGCCCTGGTTCAAACCTCGGCCAGCCTGTTTGCCGATGACTACGACGCCGCGACGGTCACGCGCATGACCGAAGCGTCCGGCGTCGCCGCGCTGACCTCGGCTCAGGCCATCGGCCGGGCGCTACGCGCCTTGGGCGCATCGCGGATCGCGATGGCGACACCATATTCGCCGGACGTCATCGCGCGGGCCAAGCGCTACTACGAGTCCAACTATGGGATGACCGTCGTCGCCGCCGAAAGCCTCGGCGCCGCCGACTCCTACGCCATCGGCAAGATGGACGCCGGCATGGCGCAAGCGGCGTTCAGTCGAATCGATCGCCCCGACATCGATGCGCTGGTGGTGCCTGGAGGCAACTTTCCCACCCTGGACTGGATCGCGCCGTGGGAGCGGCAGTTCGGCAAGCCGGTGATCACCACCAATCAGGCGGCGCTGTGGGCGATCCTGCGGGCGATGGCCATCAGCACGCCACTGCCCGGCTGGGGGCGTCTGCTGGCACAGATGCCGGCCGGCTGAGGCGAGGCGCGCGCATCCCTGCAACCGCGACAGACATGACGGAAGATCCCGGAGCCGAACTGACGTCCACCGAGGCGCGCGATCTGCGTCGGCTCGCCGCCTTCATGGTGCCCGCCAGCACTGAACATGGCATGCCGGGCGCGGATGATGCAGCCATCTTTGCGGATATCGTCGGTTCCCTCGGCCGCGACCGGGACGCCGTCCGCAACGCGCTGGCCCGGTTGCGGGAGATCGCCGGCGGCGACTTCGCCGCCCTGGACGAGGCGAAGGCGGAGGCAGCTTCCATGACGCTGCTCGGCCGCGGCGGCCCGCTGATGACGGCACTCGGGCGCGCCGTGCTGCAATGCTATTACCGCGACGACCGCGTGTTGCGTGCCCTCGGTCTCGAGCCGCAGGCCCCCTTCCCCAAGGGCCGTGCATTGGAACCGGGCGATTGGTCGCTGCTGGACGCGGTGCGCGGCCGGGCCAGGATGTGGCGCGACGTTGACGACGAGCGACGGTGACATGGCCGCAGACGTACGCCCCGACACCGCCCGTCCGACCGACGAGATCGTCGATGTCCTGATCATCGGCGCGGGCGCCTCGGGCGCCGCGGTCGCGTGGAGCTTGGCCGACACGCGCATGAGGATTCTGTGCCTCGAGCAGGGCGACTGGATCAAGTCCGGCGAATTCCCGAGCAACGGTCGCGACTGGGAAGCGCGCCGCTACGCCGAGTTCGATATCAGCCCCAATCGCCGCGCGCGCGACACCGACTACCCGATCAACGACGCCAACTCCCCGATGAAGATCGCCAACTTCAACGGCGTCGGCGGCGGCACGGTCATCTACACGGCGCACTACCCGCGCATGCATCCGTCCGACTTCCGCGTCAGGACGCTGGATGGCGTGGCAGATGACTGGCCGATCGACTACTGGACGCTGGAGCCGTATTTTGCCGACAACGATCGCGTGACGGGCGTGGCCGGCCTGGCGGGCGATCCCGCCTATCCGCCGCATCAGCCGACCATGCCGCCGGTGCCGCTGGGCATGACCGGCACGCGCTACGCGCGCGCGATGAACCAGCTGGGGTGGCACTGGTGGCCGTCCGACGTCGCGGTGGCCACGACCGAGTATGACGGGCGCGCCAAGTGCATCAATCTCAACCATTGCACGCCGGGCTGCGCGCAGGGTGCCAAGGCGAGCGTCGACATCACCTACTGGCCGTCGGCGCTGCGCGCCGGGGTCGAGCTGCGCACGCGCTGCCGGGTGCGCGAGATCACGACCAACGAGCACGGCATGGCGTCCGGAGTCGTTTACTTCGATGGGAAAGGCGTGGAGCGGTTCCAGCCGGCGGAGGTCGTGATCCTCGCCGCCAACGGCGTCGGCACGCCGCGGCTGCTGCTGAATTCGGCTTCGGCCCGGTTTCCCAACGGCCTGGCGAATTCCTCCGGCCTGGTCGGCAGGAACCTGATGCTGCACCCGTGGCCGCAGGTGTTCGGCTACGCCGACGCCGAGGTCGACGGCGACCGCGGCCCCCAGACGGTGATGTGGAGCAAGGAGTTCTACGAGACCGATCGCGCGCGCGACTTCGTGCGCGGCTACACGCTGCAGTTTAGCCGCGGCACCGGCCCGGCGAACGAGGCGATCACCAGCATGATCTTCGGTCGCCTGCCGTGGGGCAAGGAGCACCACCGCGTCTTCCGCACGCTGCACTACCGTCGCCTGCTGATCGGCGTCGCCTGCGAGGACCTGCCGGAGGAGCATAACCGCGTCACGCTTGATCCGATCTTGAAGGACGGCCACGGCATCCCGGCGCCGAAGATCGACTACACGATCAGCGAGAACTCGCGGCGCATGATGGAACACGGCATCGCCCGCGCGTCGGAGATCCTGACAGCGGCTGGCGCGACAAACATATCGTGCTCCCGAACCATGCTGAATAGCCCGGGTCACCTGCTGGGCACCGCGCGTATGGGCTTGAGCCCTGAGCGTTCCGTGGTGAATGCGTGGGGGCGCTGCCACGACGTGAAGAACCTCTTCATCGTCGATGGCAGCATCTGGGTCACCTCCGGCGGCGTGAACCCGACATCGACCATCCAGGCCCTGGCGCTCTACATCGCCGACAGCATCAAGCAGCGCCTCGCGACCTTGTTCGACTGAGCCAACCGCGAACGGCCCGCTCACATCGCGAGATACCCCCCGTCGACGACGAGCTCCGTACCGGTGACGTAGGACGCCTCGTCAGAGGCCAGGAAGAGACTGGCATAGGCGACCTCCTCGACGCGGCCGTCGCGACCCATCGGCACCGCCTCCAGCATCTTGGCGCGGATCGTCGGATCGGCGGTGAGCTTCGAGGTGCGCATCGGCGGCATCAGGCCGGGATGAACCGAGTTGACCCGGATGCCGTCCTTGGCGAATTGCACCGCCGCCGACTTGGTCATCATCCACACCGCAGCTTTCGAGGCATTATAGGCCATGTGCACGAACGTCTGCCCGCTCAGGCCGGAGATCGAGGAGATGTTGACGACCGCACCGCGCTTCGCCTTCTGCATCTCCGGGATGACGTGGCGCATGCCGAGGAAGCAGCCGGTGGCGTTGACCGTCATGACCTTGTCCCAGACCTCGCGGCTGAGCAGGTTGGGATCGCTGCCGCTGATCCCGGCATTGTTGATCAGCACGTCGATCCGACCGTAGGCGGCGAGCGTCGCCGCTACCGCCTGCTCCCAGGCCTTCTCGTTGGTGACGTCGAGCGGCTGGAAGCGTGCGACGCCCTGTGCGTCCTTGATGCGGCCGACCACCTGTTCGCCTTCGGCGGCGAGCTGGTCGGCGACGACGACCTTGGCGCCTTCGCGGGCGAAGATCAGCGCGGTCGCCGCTCCCATGCCGGAAGCACCGCCGGTAACGATCGCGACTTTGTCGGCCAAGCGCATGATGTCCTCCCGTTTGAGATCCGGCCGCGGGCCGCGGCCGAGGGGCCGGTCAGCGAACCTCGAGCACGAGCTTGCCTTGCAGATGCCGCCCTTCGCTGACGCGGTGCGCCGCGGCGGCGTCGGCGAGCGGGTAACGGACGATCGTCGGCGGCCGCACGGCACCCGCCGCCACGAGCTCGAGCAGGCGCAACAGATGGGCGCGGTCGCGGTCGACCTTTGGGCGCAACGTCTCGACGTCGCTGCGGGGCGGGCGAAATCCCTCGGGCGCGGGGGCGATCCAGACCAGCCTGCCGCCGGGCTTCAGCACTGCGTAGCAGCCGCTCCGCACCGCGCCGCCCACCGTATCGAAGACGACGTCGCAGTCGCGAGCCGCGGTGGCGACATCCTGGGTGCGGTAGTCGATCACCGTGTCGGCGCCCAGACCGCGCACATAGGCGTGGTTGCTGGGGCTCGCCGTGGTGATCACCGTGGCGCCGATATGCTTCGCCAGCTGGATCGCCACGCTCGCGACGCCGCCGGCGCCGCCCTGGATCAGGACGGTCTCGCCGGCTTTGAGGCGCGCGGTATCCTCGAGCGCCCACAGCGCGGTCAGGCTGGTGAGCGCGAGCGCCGCCGCCTCGACATGGCCGAGGCCCGGAGGCTTCTTGGCGATGATCGCCGCCTTGATCGCGATCTTTTCCGCATAGGCGCCTTCGATACCCGGCGCGGTGACGCCGAAGACGGCGTCGCCGACGGCAAAGTCAGTCACCCCGACGCCGAGCGATGCCACCACACCCGAGAAATCGCGGCCCAGAATGTGCGGGAAACGGATGTCGCTGTGGATGCTGCTGCCCCGGCGAACCTTGTAGTCGGCGGCGTTGACGCTCGCGGCATGGATGTCGACCACCACGTCTCCCGGCCCGGCGACCGGGTCCGGCGCCTCGCCGTAGCGGAGCATTTCCGGGCCGCCTTGGCCGGTCAGCAACATCGCCTTCATGATCCTCTCCTCCCCAACTCGCGCCCCTTACCGATCGCGGATCGGCGGCAGATCCTGTTCCTTGCGGATGTCGTTGATGATCTGCAGCACCCGCTCGCGGTAGGGCCGGTACTGGATGCCGAATTCCGTGACCAGCCGGGTGTTGTCGATCAGGTGGTTGCCGGAAATCGCCTTGCCGCCGGTCTCCTTGTCGAAGGTGATCTGCGCGTCGGGCAGGAACTCGCGCACGATCTCGGCGATCTCGCCCATGCTGATCGCGACGCCGCCGGTGCTGTAGACCGCGTGCTTGGGCTTGTCGGTCATGATCACGCGGGCGAAGATCTCGGCAATCTCGTCGACATGAACCGGGCAGCGCATCGCGTCCTTGTAGGGGAACTTGACCGATTTTCCGCGCGCCGGATCGGTGATACAGAACACGTGATCGACCGACCCCACGATCTTGTCCGGGCCGGTCACGTTGGCCGGGCGGATCGTCGTGATCTCCATGCCGTGCTTGTCGCGATAGTCCTGCGCCTGCCATTCGTTGAAGATCTTGTGCATCGCGTACTGGACGTGACCGTGGCGGAAATCGTCCTCGGTGACCGGGCGGTCGCCGTAGAATTTCTGCTCGCCGTTGACCGCCAGCGAGCTCGCGTAGGCAACCCGGTTGCAGCCAGCCAGCCGCGCCGCCTCGAACACGTTGTCCATGCCGAGGATGTTGAGCTTGAAGGCGACGTGCGGCGGGTGCTCGCTGCCGATGAAATAGGCGAGGTTGATGACCCGATCGGGCTTGGCCTCGGTCATCCGCGCCATCACGTCGTCGAACTGGCTGACATCGCCGCGCACGACCCGCACCTGCTTGCCGAGCGCCGAGAAATCGGCGGTCTGCGGGTTGAGGTCCATGCACACGATCTGCTCGCCGCGCTGGGCGAGGCGCGGCACCAGGCGCCGCCCGATGAAGCCGGTGCCGCCGGCGATAAAAGTCGTCATGGCGTGTCCTCCCAAGGTCTGGAAGGAAGGTTAGGCCGTGGCTGCGCACGCGGCAATGTCGGCGCCGTGCCCGGCTGTGCTAGGGTCTCGACAACGACGACAGGGAGGAAACGATGCAAGGCGCGAAGGTCGCGGTCGCGATGCTGCTGTCCTGCTGGGTGCTCGCCGGTGCGGCGCTGGCCCAGAACAAGGCCGTGAAGATCGGCGTGCTCGATGACATGTCGGGTCTCTATGCCGACAACACCGGACCGGGCGACGTCCTGTCCGTCAAGCTCGCGATCGCCGATTTCAGCGGCTCGGTGCTGGGCAAGCCGATCGAGATGGTGAGTGCCGATTTCCAGAACAAGGCGGATGTCGGCGTCGGCATCGCCAAGCGCTGGTACGACGACGAGAACGTCGACCTGGTCGTCGGCATTCCGAATTCGACGGTCGCGCTCGCCCTGGTGAAGGTCGCCGAGGAGAAGAACCGCATCGTCATGCCGACGGCGGCGGCCACCTCGGAGCTCACCGGCAAGTCGTGCGGCGCCAACAGCATCCACTGGATCTACGACACCTACGGCCAGACCAAGACGATCGTCAACGCGCTGAGCAAGATGGGCGGCGACACCTGGTTCTTCATCACCGTCGATTACGCATTCGGCTTGGCGGTGCAGGCGGACGCGACCGGCTTCATCCAAGCAGCCGGCGGCAAGGTGCTGGGCTCGGTGAAGCATCCGCTGAACAACCCGGACTTCTCTTCCTTCCTCCTGCAGGCGCAGGCCTCGAAGGCCAAGGGGCTGATGCTCGCCAACGGCGGCGGCGACATCGTCAACGGCGTCAAGCAGGCCGCCGAGTTCGGCTTGGCGAAGCAGGGCATGCGGATCAGCGCGCCGCTGGCGCAGTTCCCCGACGTCTACAGCATCGGTCTCCCGATCGCCCAGGGTCTGCTGATGTCGAGCCCGTTCTACTACGACATGACGCCGGCGGCGCGCGCCTACACCGACCGCTTCACCAAGGAGATGGGCCGACCGCCCAGCTTCATCCAGGCCGGCACCTACGGCGCCGTGGCGCACTACCTGAAGGCCGTGAAGGCCGCCGGCACGAGCGAGGCCAAGGCCGTCGTGGCGCAGATGAAGACCCTGCCGATCAACGACTTCATGACCAAGGACGGCAAGGTGCGCGCCGACGGCCGGGTCATCCGCGACATGTACCTGATGCAGGCGAAGACGCCCGCGGAGTCGAAAGGCGGATGGGACCTCGTGAAGATGGTTGCCACGGTACCGGGCAGCGAAGCGTTCCGGCCGCTGAATGAAGGCGGCTGCGCGCTCGTGGCCAATAGGTAGCGGGGGCCACTAGCGCGGACCTCGCATGTGTCCGGCGGCCGGGTGCGTCGAACATCGGGTCGGCCGCGGCCGAAGCCCACGGCCGACCCGTCGCGCATGTCACGCCGCCCGAACAACGCTGGGCACGGCGCCCTTGCCCCGCACTTCCGCCTCCTCGAACTCGGCGGCAGCGATCGCCCGGTCGAGCGCGCCGCGCAGCTCCTTGGCGGTCTCCAGGGTCAGCTCGACCGCGGCGCGCGCTCCGGCATCGAGGCTGGCGTCGAAGAAGTCGAGCGTGATGACGTCGCCCAGCGGCGCATGACGCGCATGGTCGTAGGCGACCACCGACCGGGCGAGCGGGAACCACGCGTCCCCGCGCTTGCCCATGCCCTCGGCGGCGGCGATCTCGATGATCGACGTGCACATGGCCCGGTCTCCTACTTGCCGAGTTGCTTGCCGAAGAAGGCGAACACCTTGGCCCAGCCGTCCATCGCCTGCTCAGGCCGGTAGAGCGGCCGGTGCCAGTAGACGAAGCCGTGGCCGGCGCCGTCGTAGCGGTGGAACTCGTAGTTCTTGCCGTGCTTCTTGAGCTCGGCCTCGTGCTGGTTGACCTGCTCGGGGCTCGGCGCGCGGTCGTCGTTGCCGAACAGGCCGAGCAGCGGGCAGCAAAGGTCCTTGGTCAGGTCGATCGGTGCAACCGGCGTCTTGGCATTGAGCTCCTCCTTGCCCATCACGACGCGGCCGCCCCAGAGCTCAACGCAGGCATCGATGTCCTTCTTCTGGCAGGCGTAAATGAAAGCGTGCCGGCCGCCGGAACAGGAGCCGATCAGGCCGACCTTGCCGTTGAGATTGGGCTGCGCGCGCATCCACTTCACCGCGGCCTCGGTATCGCCGACCATCTGGGCATCGGCAATGCCGCCGTCGGCGCGCACCTTGGCGGCGATGTCGTCCGGGTTGCCGTCGCTGCCGCCGCCCTCACGCTCATAGAGGTTGGCGCAGATCGCCAGATAACCGTGGTGCGCGAACCGCCGCGTCGTCTCGATGTAGAGCTCGCTCCAGCCCGGCAGATGGTGGATCAGCACCACGCCCGGAAATTTACCCGGGCCGGCCGGCTTGGCCACGTAGGCAGTGATCGGGGTACCCTTGTCGCCCTTGATGGTCACGTTCTCGCAGGTCATGCCTCGGTAGAATGACATCGCTCTTCCTCCATGGACGTCGGTCTGGGTCGTCCGGCGCATCGCGGCGCCGCGCCGTCATCGCGATCAGCGGTGCCGCGCTCCCGGTGCTGCCGGGGGCGCGGCGCGGCTAGTATTCAACGATGTCCTGATGCCGCCAAGCTTGATGATGGCCACCCGTTTTGCGGTCGGTATCACGAGCCGGCGATGGCGCCATCGGCGGCGCACCGGAGGGGCCTTGGCCCCTCGAGCCCTTCTCGGTTACCCGCGACCGGAGGGACGGCTAGACTGGGCCTGGTCATCACGCCGCAGCCCGGCGGTCCCGCCGTCGGGCCAGATCGCAGAAACAGGAGGAAACCATGCTGATCCAGCGACGCCACGTGCTGTTGCCGCCGCTTGCCTTTGCGCTGCTCGGCACCACGGCCAGCCTGTCGTCACCGGCCGACGACGCCGCCGTGGCGAAGAACGTCGAGGCCTTCCGCCAGGCGCAGGTCGCCGCTGACGCCAAGGCGTTCGACAAGCTCTGCGCGGCCGAGCTGAGCTACAGCCATTCCGATGCCCGCGTCGAGGACAAGGCGACCTTCATCGCCAACGCGACCGCCGGCAGGTCGAAGTTCCTGTCTCTGAAATACGACGACGTCAAAACCCGCGTGGTCGGCGACGCCGCGATCGTGCGCTTCCACTGGCTGGGCGAGAGCCAAGCCGTGGCCGACGGCAAGAAGTCGTCGACGAACCTGCACATCCTCATGAATTGGGTGAAGCAGGGCTCGGAGTGGAAGCTGTTGTCGCGCGCCTCGACCAAGCTGTGAGGTGATCGGGGCCGCGCGCGGGCGCGGCCTCGTCCGACGGCAGCCCGGGCTCTTGACGCCGGCGTGGCGGCGCGGCCGATCATTGGTCGTGCCGCACGATGGCAATGGTTGCGCGCGCGCTGGATCTCGCGCGCCAACGACAACCGCGCTTGAATGAGCGCCTGGGCCGAGGAGGGTCGCGTGGCCGCGAATCTGTTGGAGGTCAACCCCGAGCGCCTGTGGGACACCCTCGAGCGCTCGGCCGAGATCGGCCGCTTCCGCGATGTCGGCCTGCGGCGCCTGGCGCTGTCGGCCGAGGACGGGCGCATGCGCGATCTCTTTGTCGCGTGGGCTCGTCAGGCCGGCTGCACGGTCGAGATCGACCGCATCGGCAACATCTTCGCACGCCGCCCCGGGCGTGACGCGTCGCTGCCCCCGGTCGCCCTCGGCAGCCATCTCGACACCCAGATCTGCGGCGGCCGCTACGACGGCATCTTGGGCGTGCTGTGCGGCCTCGAGGTCGTGCGGACCTTGAACGATCGCGGTCTCGAGACCAAGCGCGGCATCGAGGTGATCTGCTGGACCAACGAGGAGGGCGCCCGGTTCAGCCCGCCGATGATGGGCTCGATGGCGTTCGCCCAAAAACTCACCGAGGCCGCCGCGCTGGCGACCACCGACGACAGCGGCATGACGGTCGGCGAGGCCTTGGCCGGCATCGGCTATCTCGGCGCGGCGCCGCTCGGCGCGCGCCGCTTTGACAGCTATATCGAGCTCCACATCGAGCAGGCGCCGGTGCTCGACCACGACCGCTGCGACGTCGGCATCGTGGTCGGCGGCTACAAGACCCAGGCCCTGCGGCTGACCATCGCGGGCGACACCGGCCACGCCGGCGGCACGCCGATGGCCATGCGACGCAACGCGCTGGTCGGCGCCGGCTACGTCATCGCGGCGCTCAACGACATCGGGCTGGCCTACGCCGCCGAGGAGGGCCGCACCACCACGACGCGGATCGAGAGTTTTCCGAACCTACCGGGCACCTATGCCGAGCTCGTCAAGCTGACGATCGATTTTCGCCACATCGATCCCAAGCGCTTCGATGCCATGCGCGCCGACGTCGACGCCGCGATCGCGGCGGCGGCGAAGAAGGCCAATGTCGAGATCGAGGTCGCCGAGGGCTGGAGCTGGGGCACCGACTTGTTCGCGCTCGAAATCATCGATTTGCTCAAGACCACCGCCGACGAGCTCGGCTTGCCCTATCGCGAGATGCGCAGCCAGGCCGGCCACGACGCCTACGCCATCGCAACCCTGGCGCCGACCGCGATGATCTTCACGCCCTGCGCCGACGGCATCAGCCACAACGTCAAGGAGGACATCGACCTCACGCGTTCGCTGCCCGGCGCCAATCTGCTGCTTAACGCCGCGGTCGCGCGCGCCAACCGCTGAGGGCGGCCCCATGAACATCGCCGACACCATCACGCTCAACAACTTCGTCACGATCCCGCGCTTCGGGCTCGGGGTCTATCAATCGGGGCGCGGCCGCGCCACCGAGAACGCCGTGACCTGGGCGCTCGAGGCCGGCTACCGCCACGTCGACACCGCCGCCATGTACGGCAACGAGGCCGAGGTCGGCGCCGCGAT
>JACQAI010000292.1 GCA_016195115.1 Pseudomonadota bacterium | reverse complement strand
GAACATGACGCCCATAAAGCCCAGATCGGCCGCTTCCTGATACAGTGCCCTAGGAATCGCCTCTTTCTCGTCGAATTCCAGCGCCGTGGGCTTAAGCCGCTTTTCGGCGAACTCCCGCGCGGAATCGCGCACGGTCTTCTGGATCTCGGAGAGATCGGTCTCAGGCGCCGCCGTAGTCATAGAAACCCCTTCCTGATTTTTTGCCGAGCCGCCCCTTCTCCACCAGTTGCTTGAGGAGCGGACAGGGACGGTACTTCTCGTCGTGGAAGCCCTTGTGGAGGACCTCCATGATGGCGAGGCAAACGTCGAGGCCGATAAAATCCGCCAATTGCAGAGGCCCCATGGGATGGCTCATGCCGAGCTTCATGACGGTGTCGATGTCTTCCTTCGTGGCCACGCCCCCTTGAAGGACGAAGGCCGCCTCGTTGATCATGGGCATGAGGATGCGGTTGGCGATGAAGCCCGGGAAGTCCTTGGAGCAGGCCGGGACCTTGCCGAGCTTCAGCGTCAAGGCGTTGACGGCTTGGTACGTGGAATCGGAGGTTTTCTCTCCGCGGATGATCTCCACGAGCTTCATGACCGGCACCGGGTTCATGAAGTGCATGCCGATGACCTTGTCCGGGCGCGAGGTCGCGGCGGCGATCGAGGCAATGGGCAAAGAGGAGGTGTTGGAGGCAAGTATCGCGTCCTTGCCGCAGGCGGCGTCGAGCCTTTTGAAGACGTCGGACTTGACGGCCAAGGACTCGGGCACGGCCTCGACGACGAGCTGGGCCGCTTTCGCGGCTTCTACCGCTAAAGCGGGCTTGATCCGCCCCAGCGCCGCCGCTTTGCCCTCGGCCGAAAGCGCGCCCTTGGCAATCTGGCGGTCCATGTTCTTGGCGATGCCGGCCAAAGCCTTGTCGAGAAGGGGCTGGGAAGCCTCGATCAAAGTGACGCCCAGGCCCGCCTGGGCGAAGACGTGGGCGATCCCCGATCCCATCGTGCCCGCGCCGATGACGGCGGCTTCTTTGATTTCCATCACGCAATTATACAGAATATGGCCAGGATGCGACCACAGGGCCTTCCGGACTTCATCCGCGCCGTCCCCAAAGCCGAACTGCACCTCCACATCGAAGGGACGCTCGAGCCCGAGCTCATGTTCCGGCTCGCCAAGCGCAATAAGAGGAAGCTGCGCTTCAAAAGCGCGGCGGAGGTCCGCAAGGCCTACGCCTTCGCCGGTCTGCAGAGCTTTCTCGACATCTACTACGAGGGCGCCGCGGTCTTGATCGAGGAAGAGGACTTCTACGATCTCGCCGCGGCCTACTTCAAGCGCGCCGCCGCCGACAACGTCAGGCACGCCGAGATATTCTTCGACCCGCAGGCCCACACGAGCCGCGGCGTGCCGTTCGCGACCGTGATCGGCGGCATCCGCCGCGCCCTGGTCGACGCCGAGGCCACGCTCGGCATGACGAGCCGGTTGATCCTCAGCTTCCTGCGCCATCTCGACGAGGCGGATGCCGCGGCGACCCTCGATACCGCGCTGCCGTTTCGGGACTGGATCACCGGCGTCGGCCTGGATTCATCCGAGCTCGGCCATCCGCCGGAAAAATTCCGCACCGTCTTCGCGCGCGCCCGCGCGCTCGGCCTACGCTGCGTCGCGCATGCCGGCGAGGAGGGGCCGCCGGCGTACATCTGGGGTGCGCTCGATGCGCTGCGGGTCGAGCGCATCGATCACGGCAACCGCTGCCTCGAGGACGCCGCGCTGGTCGACCGGCTGGTCGCCCGGCGCATGCCGCTGACCCTATGCCCGCTGTCCAACCTCAAGCTCAAGGTCGTGCCCGACATGGCGGCCCACCCGCTGCCCGGCATGCTGGCGCGCGGACTGCTCGTCACCATCAATTCCGACGACCCGGCCTACTTCGGCGGCTACATCAATGAGAATTTCAAGGCGGTTGCCGCGGGCGAACGGTTGAGCGCGAACGACGTGCGCCAGCTCGCGAAGAATTCGTTCACCGCGTCGTTCCTGAGCGCGGCCGACCAGGCGCGCTGGATTGCCGCGATCGACCGCGTCGCGGCCTGACGGCCCACAGCATGTCACCGTGCCGTCTGCCAGCGGCGCAACGCGACGATCGCCCACACGGCCTCGACTAGGCCGAACGGCCAGGCACCTTGCAGGAAGCCATAGGCCGAGCCCAGCGCGCAGGCCCCGGCGAACGCCAGGATCCACCAGGCGCTCCGCGCTTCGCAGGCATAGCACACCAGCATCGCCGTCACGGCGAATAGACCGAAGGCGGCCAAGCCGTCCACGTGATCCTTATGGGCGCGCCGGCGCGCCACCGCAGCAGGACGACGCTTTGGACGCGGCGAGATCCTCGAGGATGACGCAGGCGCCGGCCGGGCCGCCGATGCATTGCGCGTCGCAAGCTTCGACGAACCGCTTGAGGCTGCGCTCGAGCGCACGCAGCTCCTTGAGCTTGTCCCGCACCGCCGTGAGCTGTCCGGCCGCGAGATCGCGCGCCGCCGTGCAGTCGCGCTCGGGCGTGCCGACCAGCGCCGCGAGCTCGCGAATCTGATCGATCGGGAATCCGAAATCGCGGCAACGGCGGATGAAGGCCAGCCGCTCGACGTCGCCCGCGCCATAGGTGCGGTGTCCGCCCGCGCGCCGCGCCGCCGCCGGCAGCAGGCCGATCTCCTCGTAATAGCGGATCGTCGGCACGCTGCAGCGCGCCTCGGTGGCGAGCACGCCGATCGTCATGCCGTTGATCGCCATACCGTTGGAAACAGGCATTGTTTTTCTCCTTGAACCTCAAGCCACTTGAGGTTCCTAGGGTCCCTCAAGTCAATCCGTGCCATGTGAGACCCCCATGAGACGCTCGACCACGATGATCACCCTCGGCGGCGCCTGCGCGCCCGAGCAAACCGCGGCGCCGACCGTGACGCGGCGCGCCTCGCTGCTCGCCGCCGCGCTGCTGCTCCTGATTGCGCTCGACGCCAACGCGGCTGAGCGCCGGCCCTACGAGCCCGCGGTATTCGAGCGCGCGCTCGAGGCCGGGCAGCCGATCCTCGTCCATGTCACCGCGCCGTGGTGCGTCGAGTGCGAGCTCCAGAGGCCGATCGTCGCGGCGCTCGCCGAGCAGCCCGAATACAAGGACCTGACGATCTTCGACGTCGATTTCGATACGCAGAAGGGCGCGCTGCGCCGGTTCAAGGTGCGGATGCAGAGCACCCTGGTGATCTTCCGGGACAAGGCCGAGGTGGCGCGCGCAACCGGGATCACCCGGCGCGAGGCCATCGAGGCCGTCATGAAGCAGGCCCTGTAGGCGACGCCGTGGAAGCCGCGACGATCGGACTGGCGTTTCTTGCCGGGCTGCTCTCGATCGCCTCGCCTTGCGTTCTGCCGCTGCTGCCGGTCGTGCTGGGCACCGCCGTCGCCGCGCACCGGTTGGGCCCGGTAGCGCTCGCCGCGGGACTCGCCTTGTCGTTCCTCGTCCTCGGCCTGTTCGTCGCGACGATCGGATTTTCGCTCGGCCTCGATGGCGAGCTGTTCCGCACCGCCGCGGCGGTGCTGCTCCTGGTCGCCGGCCTCGTGCTCGTCGTGCCGGCCCTGCAGATCCGGCTGGCGCTCGCTGCCGCACCGCTCGGCAACTGGTTTGAGCAGCGCTTCGGCGGCGGCCCGAAACCGGGGCTCGCGGGCCAGTTCGGTGTCGGCCTGCTGCTCGGCGCGGTGTGGACGCCGTGCGTCGGCCCGACGCTCGGCGCGGCGTCGGTACTCGCGGCGCAGGGCCGCGATCTCGTCCAGGTCGCCGTCACGATGCTCGTGTTCGCGATCGGCACGGCGCTGCCGCTGCTCGGCCTCGGCCTCCTGTCGCGCGATGCGCTGATGCGCTGGCGTGGCCGCCTGCTGGCGACGGGCACCGCCGGCAAGCGCGTCCTCGGTTCGGTGCTCGCCGCGACCGGCATGTTGATTCTGAGTGGCTATGACCGGGCAGCCGAAGCCATGCTACTGGGCTTGGCACCGGACTGGCTCACCGACATCGCAACGCGGTTTTGAGTGGCCTGCAGACCGCGAGGACTAGTATGCCGGCTGCGCGCCGGCGGTGCGGGCGAAGCGCTGGGTGCGATACTGCGCCACCGTGACGGGCTCGTACGTGGCGCCGGTGCCGCGGCAGCTGTCGATGCAGGCGATCTCGGCGTCGTAGTTCGGGATCACGAACATGCCGATCGCCAGGCGCCGCGACCGCCAATCCGCGTTCGCCGGCGGGTTGACGACGCGGTGCGGCGTCGAGATCCAGCGGTCGTTGGTCCAGCGCATCATCAGGTCGCCGAGATTGACCATGAAGGCGCCGGGCACCACCGGGGCGTCGATCCAGCGCCCAGCGCGATCCTTGAGCTGCAGGCCGCCGACGTCGTTGTCGCTGTGGATCAGGGTCATCATGCCGAGATCGGCGTGCTCGCCGGCGCGCAGCTGGCCGGGCAGCGGCGCCGCGCTCGGCGGCGGATAGTGCATGACGCGCAGCTGGCTGATCTGCTTGTCGAGTTTTTCGGCGAAGAAGCTGTCGGGCAGGTCGAGCGCGCGCGCGAACACGCGGCCGAGCGTGTCGATCAGCTGTTGGATGGCGTGCCAGTAGGCGCGCAGCGCCGGCTCGAGCGCGGCCGGCTGCGCCGGCCACAGGTTGGCGGCCAGGCTCGGATAGGCGGCCGGGCCGGTGAAATACGGCGTGTCGGGCAGATCGAACGGGCCGATCGCGAACATCTCCTTGAGGTCGGGCGGCGTCTCGTTGCCGGCGAGCCGCGCCAGGGTCTCGTCGCCCGGCGGAATGTAGCCGCGGTTCTGCTCCGGCTTGGGCCGGCGCACGCGCAGCTTCTCGGCCATCGGCAGGTCGAAGAAGGCGTAGGACGCCGCGGTCAGGTCGTCGATCGCGCGCTGCGGCACGCCGTGGCCGGTCACCGCCAGGAAGCCGACGGTCGCGCAAGCGCGCGCCACCGCGTCGACCACCGCCTGGCGCGCCGCCGGCGCGGCGTCGGGGCGGATGACATCGCTGAGGTCGATCAGGGGAAACGTGGTCATGGCAGAGGCCTGGACACCCGGTCGCGCGGGTGTGAGCATAGCGCATCAGCCGCGAGGTCCGCGATGGCCGACATCACCGTCACGCCGCTGCACCCGTCGATCGGCGCCGAAGTGCCCGGCATCGACCTCGCCGGCCTGATCGATGCGCCGACCCGGGCGGCGCTGGGCCGCGCGCTCGCCGAGCATCTCGTGCTGGTGTTCCGCGACCAGGCCTTCACGCCGGAGACTTATCTCGCCGCCGCGACGGTGTTCGGGCCGCCGATGCGCCAGCATTACTCGCAGACCCACATGCCGGAGTTTCCCGACATCGGCGTGGTGCGCCACCGCGACGGTCAGCGCCCAGCCGACATGTGGCACACCGACCACACCAACCGCGAGCGGCCGCCGCTCGCCACCATGCTGTACGGCGTCGAGGTGCCCTCGCAGGGCGGCGGCACCTCGATCGCCAACATGCGTGCCGCCTACGCGGCGCTGCCGGCGGACGAGCAGGCGCGGCTCGCCGGGATGCGCACGGTCAACTCGATCGATCGCGACCGCTCCGACGTGCGCGTCGACGACCGCGCCAAGTACGGCGTGCCGATCTCGCACCCGATGGTGCGCACCCATCCCGTGCACGGCTCGCGTGCGCTCTACTTCCACATCACCAAGGCGCAGTACATCGAGGGCATGAGCCCGGCGGCGAGCCAAGCCTGCCTCGCCGGTCTGCTCGAGCGCACGATCCGGCCCGAGATCGTCTATCACCACGTCTG
>JACQAI010000099.1 GCA_016195115.1 Pseudomonadota bacterium | reverse complement strand
GTCGCCGTAGGCGGCGCGGATCAGGTGGCGGCGGATCTTCAGGGTCGGGGTCAACAGGCCGTTGTCGGTCGAGAACGGCTCCGTCGCGAGCGCGAAGGCGCGTACCTTCTCGACCGCCGACAGGCGGCTGTTGGCACGCTCGAGCGCAGCCTGCAGCACGGCGCGCACGGTCTCGGCGTCGCGCTTGGCCAGATGCTCCTCGGCGACCAGCAGCGCCACCAGATGCGGGTGTTTGTCGCCGTAGACCATGGCCTGGGCGATCTCGGGCTCGCGCACCAGCTCGGCCTCGACCTTGGCGGGCGAGATGTTGTCGCCGCCCGAGATCACGATGATGTCCTTCTTGCGGTCGGTGATCTGCAGATAGCCGTCCTCGTCGAGCCGGCCGATGTCGCCGGTGTGGAGCCAGCCGTCGCGGATCACCGCGGCGGTGCCTGCGGCATCGTCCCAGTAGCCCTTCATCACCATGGCGCCGCGCACGCAGATCTCGCCGTCCTCGGCAATTCTGATCTCGACCCCCAACAGCGGCGGGCCGACCGTGCGCAGCTTGATCTTGGCCGGCCGGTTGCAGCTGATGAACGGCGCCGCCTCGGTCTGGCCGTAGCCCTGGAAGATCGGCAGGCCAAGCGCGTGGAAGAACACGCCGTCGTGGTAGTTGAGCGGCGCGCCGCCCGACACCAGCGCCTTGAGCCGACCGCCGAAGCGCGCGCGCACTTTTGATCGCACCAGCCGGTCGAGCGCGCGGTCGAGCAGGCGATCGAGCACGGTCACGCGCTCGGGCGTCTCGTAGCGCTTGACGCCGAGCGCGACGGCTTTCTCGAACAGCCAGCGGCGCAGCGCCGGGTAGCTTTTCACTTGGTGCTCGATGCGCTGGTGCATGGCCTCGAACAACCGCGGAACCGCGGTCGTGATGGTCGGGCGGGTCTCGAGCAGGTTGGCAGCCAGCTTGTCGGCGCCCTCGGCATAGTAGATCTCGGCGCCGACCGAGATCGCCAGGAATTGCCCGGCCGAGTGCTCGTAGGAGTGCGACAGCGGCAGGAACGACAGGAAGACCTCATCGCCGCGGCCGACCTCCTCGAGCAGATCGAAGGCGCTCCAGCAGTTCTGCAGGATGTTGCCGTGGGTCAGCATGACGCCGCGCGGCGTGCCGCCGGTGCCCGAGGTGTAGATCAGGCAGGCGACGTCCTCGCGCCCGGGCGCCGCCGCCAGCGCATCGCCATCGCCGGGCAGGGCTGCGCCCTCGGCGATCAGCGCGTCCCAGGCGACGACGCTGAGGTGCTCGGGCGCGCCCGCGCCGTCCATGACGACGTTGATTGGGCAGCGCGCGTCGCGCGCGACCGGCAGCATGCGGGCGGCCAGCGCGCCGGAGACGATGACGGCGCGCGCGCCGCTGTTGATCAAGACGTGGCGCAGGTCTTCCGGTGTGGCGGTGATGTAGGCCGGCACCGTGATGGCGCCGGCGGTGACGATGCCGAGGTCGGCGATCGCCCATTCGGGACGGTTCTCGGCGACCAGCATGACGCGGTCGCCGGCGGCGATGCCGTGCGCGGCCAAGCCCTTTGCCAACGCCGCGGCGGCGACGGCGGCGGCGCGCCACGTCGTCGGCTGCCAGGCGCCGGCGCGTTTGGCCCACAGGAACGGCCGGTCGCCGCCCAGCGCCGCGCGCTCGTAGAACATCGCCGCGAGGTTCCTGACGCGCGCGTAGTCGACCACCGGAGGCGCCATGGCCGTCGGTTCCTCCCCGCCCTGCTCGGTTGGCAGCCGGCGCTGCGCGACATATATCGGTGTCGCCGCCAAAGGAGAAGTCGATGGTCCCATCCGCCGCGCCCGAGGCCGACCGCGCCACCCCGGCTTCGGCCGATCGAGGCAGCCTGGGCGCGCTGCCCGAATGGGACTTGAGCGACCTCTATCCCGGCATGACGGCGCCCGAGCTCGAGGCCGACTTGGCGGCGGCCGAGGGCGAGGCCAACCGGCTGGCCGAGGCCTATCGCGGCAAGCTCGCGAGCCTCGACGGTGCCCGGTTGGCCGAGGCGATCGCCGCCCTGGAGCGGCTCGACGAGCGCCTGTCGCGAGCCATGAGCTACGCCGACCTGATGCATTCGGGCAACATGATGGACAACGCGATCGGCCGGTTCTACCAGTCGATCCAGGAGCGTGTGACCGACATTTCGACCCTGACCTTGTTCTTCACGCTCGAGCTCAACCGCATCGACGACGCGGTGATCGACCGCCAGATGGCCGATCCGGCGCTCGCCCACTACCTGCCGTGGATCCGCGACAATCGCGCCTACCGGCCGCATCAGCTGTCCGACGACGTCGAGCAGGTGCTGCACGAGAAAAGCGTGGTCGGCCGCGCCGCGCTGGTCCGGCTGTTCGACGAGACCATGGCGCACCTGCGCATCCCCTACGACGGCCGCGAGCTGACCGAGCCCGAGATCCTCGACCTGATGGTGCACAAGGACCGCGCGGTGCGGCGCGACGCCTCCAAGGCGTTCGGCCGCACCTTGGCCAAGGAGGTGCGCAACATCGCGCTGGTCACCAACATGCTGGCCAAGGACAAGGAGATCGAGGATCGCTGGCGCAAGTTCGCGCGGCCGATCTCGTCGCGCAACCTGTCGAACCACGTCGAGGACGCGGTGGTCGACGCGCTGATCGCCGCGGTCACCGACAGCTACGGATCCTTGTCGCACCGCTACTACAAGCTCAAGGCGCGCTGGTTCGGCGTCGCGCAGCTCGATTACTGGGACCGCAACGCGCCGCTGCCCGAGGCGTCGGACCGCCTGATTCCGTGGGACGAAGCGCGCCGCGTCGTGCTCGACGCCTATCGCGCGTTCTCGCCGGACCTTGCCGCGATCGGCGGGCGCTTCTTCGAGCGTGCCTGGATCGACGCGCCGGTCAGGCCCGGCAAGTCGCCGGGCGCGTTCGCCCACCCGACCGTGCCGAGCGCGCATCCCTACCTGCTGCTCAACTACCAGGGCAAGGTGCGCGACGTCATGACCCTG
>JACQAI010000098.1 GCA_016195115.1 Pseudomonadota bacterium | reverse complement strand
GTACGGTCACTCGTAGACCTCGAACGGCGCCAAGTTGAGATCGACGCGCTCGCGCTCGCCCCGGAAGCCGAACTCGAACACGTTGTGCGCCACCCGCCGCACCGTCGCGCCGCCGCGGATCTCGACGTCGCCCGGGCTTCCATTGAGGACGAGCGCGTCGAGCATCTCGCGGGGGTGCTGGATGTGCCCGAACGCGAACCGCAGCTTGAGGCGCATCATGGCGCGGGCCTGCTCCGGCGACGCGCCGGTCGCGCGGATCTCTTCCTCTGAGATGAGCCCGTAGTTACCGCGATAGATGTACTGCATCTGCGACTCGACCGCGTCGCGGCGACCGATCAGCAGCGGCTTGATGCCCTTGTTGTTGGGGTGGTTCGGCAGGAGCATGCCTTGCCGGTAGAGCATCTGGAGGACCGGGAACTCCGCCATGTTGCAGAAGGCGCCGTTCTGCACCATCACGTCGGACAAGAGGATCGCGTTCGGGCCGCTCTCGCACGCGACGCCGCCGACTTCGGTCGGGCGAATCAGGGCACGGCGCGCCAGGTGCTTCACGCTGTCGGCGGGACAGCCGCACAGCACGCGCAGGTCGGCGTCGGGAATCTCGATCCACGAGATCCCCGGAGTGACCTCGATCTTGGTGATGTGGCCCATGGGGCTCCTTCCCTCGCGCGTCGCCCTCGTCGACGAAGCGCTCGGCGATGCGGCCGGCGAACTTGGTCTCGATGTCGATCTCGTCGGTCTCGACGCACCCGTCGCCGACCGCGAAGCCGGTCGGCAGATTGGGTTGCGATTGGCGCCACCATGCGACGCCGGCAGCAGGGCGAGGATCCAGCGGCCCCGCCGGCCCCGCCGGGACGGCGACCGGCAGGCGTGCGGGCGCCGTGTCCGGCGCGACGGTAGGCGACGGCGCGCCGCGCTCGGTGTTGGTGTCGGTCATCGCCGCAACTGTGCCCGCGCGGGCGCCTGGGCACTTTGATTTGCGTCAAGCCGCCGCCGCCGCGATCGGCGGTGGCTAGCCGGCCGGATAAGTACAAACCCTCATGCGGCGTCGCGTCGGGCTGCTGTTTGGCAGAAAAACAAGGCGTTTCGGACCTAAGCGTCATCCTCGAGCGGGGTAGGTACTATTCCCAGCTAACCCGCTCCGCGGCCCGATTTTAGGCTCCGACCGTCGCATCGGATGGAGGGCCACATGGGCGGCATGACACAGACGCAGACGAGCGCACGGGCGACACGGCACCTGGTGTACGTGCCGGGCGTCCACGATCGTGCGCCGGCAACGGCTCGCCAGCCGCTCATGGTCGTCGCCGCGGACAAGACGGAGATCGGGCCGCTGGCTGCGATCGCGACGGCCGTCGCGTTCCAATCGGGTGCGCAGATCCTGATGGAGGGCGATCCCGCCGAGCATCTGTTCCGGATCAACTCCGGAGTCGTGAAGGTCTATCGCGCGCTGGCCGACGGCCGCTGCCAGATCACGGGCTTCCTGCTTCCCGGCGATTTTCTGGGACTCGCTCCGGAAGATACCTACGTCTCGGGCGCGATCGCGGTCGGTCCGGTCACGGTCAGCCGGTTCTCCCGAAAGAAGGTCGAGCAGCTCGTCGCGGTATCGCCGTTGGTCGCGCGCCTGCTGATACGCCGGGCTTGCAGCGAGCTGTTCGCGGCGCAGGACCAGATGCTCCTGCTCGGCCGCAAGACCGCCACCGAGCGGGTCGCGTCCTTCCTGATCCAAATCGGGCGCCGAACCGCCGGCGATCACATCGAGCTGCCGATGACCCGGACCGACATCGCCGACTATCTGGGGCTGACGATCGAGACGGTCAGCCGCACGCTGACCCAGCTGCGCCAGGACGGCGTCATTGACGTTCACCGCGCCAAGATCCAGCTGCTGCAGCGCGCGGAGCTCGAGGTGCGCGCCGAAGCCGCCTGACCAGCGGGGTCGTGGCCAAAACTTCCGCAACTGTCCTAGGTGCAAAGGAGGCGACAATGGTGGGTGTCCTACATGGCGCGGCATCGGAGATCCGCGACAAACGCTACGCCGGTCACGCGCTGATCGTGGACTTGCAGGATGGCGAGTGCGAGACCAAGACGTGGTCGGCCGCCCGGTTCCTCGTTACGGCCGGCCCGCATTCGGTGCTCGCCAACCTGGACAACGACGCGGTCGTGACCGGCGTGTTCAGCTTCGGCGGCGAGGTCGGGCATGGCTTGTTCGAAGCGCGCATCGAGGAGCTCGACCGCGAACGCGGAATGCTTGGCGGCCGCTTCATGTGGATCAACGAGGACGGTCGGAGATTGCTGACCCGAATGGCCAGGCCGGGGCAGCCGATGAAGATCGCGTTGGCCCGCACCACCGCCAACTGGTCGTTCTCGGGCCTCCTGTTGGCGGGTTATCGCGGCGAGCTCAAGGATGGCGCGCGTCTCCGCGGCACGATCTGGAGCGATAGCCCGAAGGATCCGGGCCTGTTCGCCGGTCACGTGGTGCACGTCAACCGGGACAAGCACACGCTCGCGATCCAGTTCGGCGACCTGCCCGCCGAGACCTTCTCGTTGCTCGAGGGCGCCATGAAGAAGCGCGACGGCGCTGTGCGGCAGGCATCGGCGCGGACGTAGCCGTTCGGCGTCGCGGCTCCCGGTCAGCGCTGAACCGGGCCGGTCGGCCGCGTCAACTTGCCGTGGAGCGCGCGCGCCGGCCAATCCGCGGCCGGCCGTGGTGCCGGCTGGCGTGATCCTGAAGCCGTCGCCGGGCCGCGCGGAAGGCATCGCGGACCGCGATATGGATGTCGCGAGGCTGGCCGCTGCCGACAATATCCTTCAGGACGGGTGGGATCGGGCCACGCGCGGCGGGGGCGGCGCGGATCTCGGTCGAAGCGGGTGTGGGCGATCCGGCGACGCAGATCATCGAGGCCGCCATAGCCGCCAACAGCGATCTGTGGTCGGCAGCCGCGGTCGCGGCCGGCTGATCGGGCTGGTGCTGGGCAGCGTCGCGCGAAAGGTCGTCAACCTGGCGCCGTGCCCCGTGGTCGTGGTCCGCTCGCGGCGGAGCGCTCAGCTCGGGTCGAACACCGGCACCCGCGCCGCGTCGACCGGCGCCGCGGCGGCGGCGTCGGGCGTGGCGTAGCTCAAGAAGCTCTCGGGCAGCGCGCCGCCCCAATAGACGCCGGTGCCGCGCTCGGCCTCGTCCCAGATCACGGGGCGCCAGTCGGGCGCGAGCACCAGGAAGCTGCCGGTGTAGAGCTCGATGCGATTGCCGCCCGGCTCGTAGGCGTAGAGGTAGAAGCCCTGGGAGTTGTTGTGCTTGGCGGGGCCGGCTTCGATGAAGACGCCGTGCTCGCTGCAAATGTCGGCCGCGCGCAGCACGTCCTCGCGATTGTCGACCCACAGCGCGATGTGGTGCAGCCGCCCGCCGACGCGCCTGGTGTCGACCACGTAGGCGACTTGATGGTGCAGGATCGACGGGCTGAGCCACGATCCGATCTCGACGGCGCCCCGGTCGAACCGCACTTGCTCGCGCAGCCGGAAGCCGAGGACCTCCTCCATGAACCGGCGATCGGCCGCAACGTCGCGGCTCAGCAGCGCCACATGGTCGATCCGTCGCACGTTGACGCCGCGCCCGGTGTAACGCATCGGCAGGTTCTTCAGGGTCGAGCGCAGATGCTCCGGGGCCCGGTACGGCGCCTCCTCGTAATAGATCGCCATAACATGGCCGTCGGGATCGCGGAACCGGAAGGACGGGCCGCGGCCGCACTCGGGATCGATCCAGCGCCCGGCGCGTCCGGCCGCCTCGATTGCGTTCACCCGGCGATCGAGCGCGGCCGGGCTCGTGGTGCGCCACGAAATGCAGCCGATCCCCGGACGTGGCGCGGCGGTCAGCTTGAGCGTGCTCGCCGCATAGTCGCCGTAGCCGCGCAGAAACACCGATGGACCGGCGGCGTGAACCACCTCCATGCCGAGCAGATCGCGGAAGTACGCGGTCGTTAGATCGATGCGCGGCGTCAGGAGCTCGATGTTGCCGAGGTGCGCGATGTCCTGGACGGGATCGCTCGGTTCGATCGGGCAGGGCTGCCCTGGCTGGCGCGTCATCGCGTCTCTCCCCCGGGCCGGGGGAATGGCGGCGCGATCGCGCGCCCGCAACACCCCCTGGCGATTCCCGATGAAGCTTGAAGGACGGCTTGCCGGCGGGCTTTGACCCAGGTCAAAGCGCAGCGGCGCTAACGCCGGTCGCTATGCGCCGATCTGGCGCGGCGCGACGGTTTCTCGAGCGCGGCGCGCTCGGCGAGCAGCGCCGACAAGAGATGCTGCATGCGCATCCGATCGCTGCACGGGCGGTGTTCGAACGCCGTGATGGCCTGGTTCAGGCGGCGCATCTCGCGGTCGTCTCGCACGATCAATTCCCCCATGATCCCTCTCCTGCGCATTGGCGATTGCGATGGTCTCCAAGCTACGGAGCGCCGCCGCCCCGCGGCAGTTCGGTCTTGTACTTAGGGAATACTACGGATCCCCGCGCAGCCGGGCGGCCTGCGGCGGTTGCTTGATGCAGATCAAATGACGCCTGCGAAAACCCCCTATCCTCGTCGACCTGTGCGTTGCGAAGGTTCGTGGAGGTCCCGATGACGAAGCAGCCGACGACCTGGATCGTGGTGGCCGACGGCGCCCGGGCGCGCTTTCTCGAGACGCGGGATTCGCAGCACTTCGAGGTCGTCGACCAGATGGCCTCGACCGAGGCGCGGCTGAGGTCCCGCGAGCTGGGCAGCGATCATCCCGGCCGATCCCAGGAGAGCGCCGCCTCGGCGCGGCACGCGGTCGCGCCGCGGCACGATCCTCATGCGCTGGCCATCCACCGCTTCATCCAGGATGTCGCGGAACATCTGCGCCGGGCCGATCACGATCATCGGTTCGAGCGCCTGGTGCTGGTCGCGCCGGCGCGGCGGCTTGGCCAGCTGCGCGATTGCCTGGCCTCGGAAACCCAAAAGAAGGTCAGCCGGGAAATCGGCAGGGACCTGATCAAGCTGCCCCATGCCGAGTTGCTTGCGCGGTTGTCGGGCTTTCTCGGGCCGCAATAGCCGAGGGTCCGCCGATGGCTCGCAAGCGCGTGCGAAAGACGACCCTGCGCCGCGTGGTGATTCTCGGAGCCGCCGGCCGCGACTTTCACAATTACAACGTCGTGTATCGCGACGACCCGACGGTCGAGGTCGTGGCGTTCACGGCCGCCCAGATTCCCGGCATCGCCGGCCGGCGCTATCCCGCCGAGCTCGCCGGCCCGCTCTACCCGCGCGGCATTCCGATCGTCGACGAGGTCGATCTCGAGACGCTGTGCCGCGCGCGGCCAGTCGACCAGGTGGTGGTCGCATACAGCGACCTCCGCCATGAGGAGGTCATGCACCTGGCGTCGCGCGCGCTCGCCGGCGGCGCCGATGTCGCGTTCCTGGGGCCGAAGCATACCGCGCTGCCGTCTCGGCTGCCCGTGATCGCGGTCTCGGCCGTGCGTACCGGCTGCGGCAAGTCACAGACCGCGCGTTTTCTGTCGCACCGTCTGCGGGTGCACGGCCTCGGCGTCGCGGTGCTGCGGCATCCGATGCCGTACGGCGACCTTGTACGCGAGCGGGCGCAGCGTTTCGCCAGTCTGGCCGACCTCGACGCCGCCGACTGCACCATCGAGGAGCGTGAGGAATACGAGCCGCACCTCGCCGCCGGAAACCTGGTGTTCGCCGGCGTCGACTACGCCGCGATCCTGGCGCGCGCCGAGGCGGAGGCCGACGTCATCCTGTGGGATGGCGGCAACAACGACTTTCCCTTCGTGGCGCCCGATCTGCACATCGTGCTGGCGGATGCGCTGCGGCCGGACCAGGTGTCGACCCATCATCCGGGCGAGGCGGTGGCGCGGATGGCCGACGTCCTGGTGATCAACAAGGTCGACGCCGCGACGCCGGACGCCGTCGCGGCGCTGCGGGCGGCGCTGCGCACCGTCAATCCGCTGGCGCCGCTCGTCGAGGCGGCGTCGCCGGTCCGGCTCGACGACGCCGCGGCGGTCGCCGGCCGGCGGGTCCTGGTGGTCGAAGACGGCCCGACGATCACGCACGGCGGGATGCCCCATGGCGCCGGCTACCGGGCCGCAATGGCCGCCGGCGCCACGATCGTCGATCCCCGCGCCGCGGCGGTGCCGGCGATCGCGGCGCTCTATCGGCGCTATCCGCACATCGGCCCGGTGCTGCCGGCGGTCGGCTATGGCGCCGAGCAGCGCGCCGCGCTGCGCGCGACGATCGAGCGCGCCGAGGTCGACGTGGTGGTGGCGGCGACCCCGGTCGACCTGGCGGCGCTGATCCGGCCGTCGAAGCCGGTCGTCCGCGCGCGCTACGAGTTCGCCGAAACCGGGACGCCGCGCTTGAGCGACCTGGTCGACGGCTTCCTCGCGCGGACCCCGGTCGCCCGGGTCCGCCATGGGCTGGCGGCCCGCGCCTGATGCTGATCGTCGTCGCGCTCGGCGGCAACGCGTTGCTGCGGCGGGGCGAAAGTCCCGCCGCCGCGACCCAGCGCGCCAACCTGCGGCGTGCCGCGGCGGCGCTCGCCCCGCTCGCCGACGCCCACCAACTCGTGGTGACCCATGGCAACGGCCCTCAGGTCGGGCTGCTGGCGCTGCAATCGGCGGCGGCGCACGGGCCGACCGCCTATCCGCTCGACGTGCTCGGGGCGGAGAGCGACGGCCAGATCGGCTACATGATCGAGCAGGAGTTGTCGAATTGCCTGCCGCGCCGCGCCATCGCGACGCTGTTGACCCAGGTCGAGGTCGATCCCGCCGACCCGGCGTTCGCGGCGCCGACCAAGCCGATCGGCCCCGGTTACGACGCCGCGACCGCCGGCCGGCTGGCTGCCGAGCACGGCTGGACGGTCGCCGCCGACGGCGCGCGGTTCCGCCGCGTGGTGGCGTCGCCGGAGCCGCGCCGCATCCTCGAGCTCGCGACCGTGCGGCTGCTGATCCAGGCCGGCATCATCGTCGTCTGTCTCGGCGGCGGCGGCATTCCCGTGGCGACGACGCCGGGCGGCGCGATCTGCGGGATCGAAGCGGTGATCGACAAGGACCTCGCGGCGGCGCTGCTCGCGCGCGAGTTGGCGGCCGACGCTCTGCTGCTGCTGACCGACGTCGAGGCGGTGTTCGCCGACTGGCCGCAGCCGGCATGTCGACCGATCCGCCAGGCGAGCGTGCGCGAGCTGCGCGCCCGCGCGTTTGCGCCGGGCTCGATGGCGCCCAAGGTCGAGGCCGCCTGCCGTTTTGCCGAGGCGTCGGGCCGGCCGGCGTTCATCGGCGCGTTGGACGCCGCCGCGGCGGTGCTCGCCGGGCGCGCTGGCACCCGCATCGACCGCGGCGCGGCGGCCTGACCGCGATGATCCGGCTCACCGTCCCCGTGCTCGAGCAACGCCGGCTGCTGGCGCGGTTTTGGCGCGGCGCCAATGGCTTCTGGGGCGGATCGTCGGCGTGGACGAGCTGGAGCCTCGCGGCATTGCTGCTCATGGTCGTGCTGCTCCAGCTGCTGGTGCAGTTTCAGCTCAACGTTTGGCAGCGCGACTTCTACGACGCGCTCGAGGCGCGGCGGGCGGCGACGATCTGGCATCAGGCGCAGGTCTTCGTCGGGCTGGTCGTGGCGAGCACCGGGCTGGCGGTGGCCGTGACCTGGGGGCGCATGACCGCCCAGCGCCTGTGGCGCAGCTGGCTGACCGAGATCCTGGTGCGCGACTGGCTGGCGCGCATTCCGAGCGCGCCGCCACCGGCTGGCGACGACACGCTGCGCAGCCCGGAATATCGCATCGCCGAGGACGCCAACGTGGCAACCCAGCTGCCGGTCGACTTCGCCATCGGCCTGATCACGGCGCTGCTCGGCGCGCTGACCTTCATCGGCGTGCTGTGGAGCGTCGGCGGCGATTTCGTGGTGCCGGCGTTCGGCGCGACGCTGACGATCCCCGGCTACCTGGTGATCGCCGCGATCGTCTACGCGCTGGTCAACACCACGGCCATGCTCCTGATCGGCCGGCGCCTGGTGCTCGTCATCGAGGAGAAGAACCAGGCCGAGGCCGAGCTTCGTCAGGCCGGCACCTACCTGCGCGAGGACAGCGAGGGCACCCGCCACGAAGCCAGCCCCGATGCCGACGGCCGCACCTTTGCCATGACGCTCGGGCGCGTCAACACCGCCTGGCGCTACTTCCGCGGCCAGCTCATGCGCACCTTGCTGATCTCCCACGGCAGCTCGCTGCTGGCGCCATTGATCGCTCTGACCTTGTGCGTGCCGAAATATCTCGCCGGCGACCTGTCGCTCGGCGAGGTCATGCAGCTGGCCGCCGCGTTCGTGATCGTCCAGTCGGCGTTCAACTGGCTGGTCGACAACTATCCGCGGATCGCCGAATGGCTGTCGTCGGTCAACCGGGTTGCGCTGTTGCTGGCGTCGCTCGATCGCTAAGGCTGTCCGCCCGGGATGCGATCGCGACCAGCATGCTGCACGGCGCGTGGGCGATCAGCTGCTGGCCGACCGAGCCCTGCCACAGCCGCGCCAGGATGCCTTGCTCGCGATGGCCGATCACGATCAGGTCGGCGCCGATCTGGCGCGCCATGTCGGCGATGGCGTGCGCCGGGTTCGGCCCCAGCGACACGGTGCCGTCGGCCTCGAGTCCGTCGCTCCGCAGCACCGCCACGCCCTCGGCCAGGATCCGGCGCGTCTCGGTTTCCTCGTATTCGAGCATGCCGCCGGCGAGCGCGCCCTCGGCCATCAGCTCGCCAGGGGTCAAATGGACGACCGACAGCAGATGGACCTTGGCGGCAACCCGCTTGGCCAGCGCGGTCGCCTCGCGCAGCGCCTCGCGGCCCTCGCGCGTGCCGTCGTATGCGAGCAGGAAGTTGGAGAACATGGGCGCACCTTTCCGATCAAGGGGTAGGGTCGGAGTCGCACGGCGTGTCGGCCCTCAATCGTCGTCCGGGTTGCGTACCGGGCCGTTCGTGATGGTGACACGGGGATGCATCAGGTCGTCCGGGGGCAGCGTGCGCTCCGGCGCGACCGGCCGGATCACCGTCACGCCCGCGAAGCTCGCGATGCATTGCGCCCGCAGGTCGAGGCTTTCGATGGCATCGCACTCGGCGTGCTCGCGCTCGTTGCGGAAGGCCGGGTTGCCGCGGACCACGGCATCGTAGTTGGCGCTCGCCTTGCGATTGGCCGCAGCATCAGCGGCGCCCGCGGCCGAGCCGAGCGACCCCCAGCCCAGGACGATTGCGACGCTGGCGATCAACGATGCTGCGAGTTTTCGGCCCATCGAGGTCATCTGCCCGCAACGCCCTCGAGCGAATAGCCGAGATCGGCCAGTCCCTCCGCGAGATAGTCGCCCAGCAGGGGCGTGCCGACCAGGTATCGGGTCTCGCGCTCGTTGAGGCGCTGATGCGCGAGGTGCATGGCGTCGCGCCATTCGCCGCGGCTGAAATCGCCGCGCCCGACCCACATCAGGGCCAGCAGCTCGGCGCGCTCGTCGACGTTGAGCCCGTCGAGCGCGTCGGTCAGCTCCTCGACCAGCGGATTATCCGGCGTGTCCTCGAGGATCGCGACGGCGGCATCGTCGGCCGGATTCGAGCCGGAATCGGCGTCGATGGCGGCGGGCTCTGATTGTTCGCGGGACGGGCGCACGACGTGCGCCGACCCCGCGACAGTGCCGGCTCGCCCGCGGCCGCGCGTTGATGTGCATCAAGTCGCGTACCGCCCGCCCGGTCGGGGACGATTGATCTAGCGCAACGCGGTGCCGCCCGCCCGCCGGCTAGGTTCGCTGCCATGACCGACGCGACGATCAAGCTCGACGGCGGCCGCGGCGTGCCGCTGTGGCGCCGCGGCCACGGCCTGCCGGGTGAGGTCTTCGCCTTTGCGTGGCGCGCCACCGCCCGGCATCAACTGGGCCTGATCGGCTTGGCGATCGCGGTGTTCCTCATGGCCACGGCGCCGCTCGAGCTGCAGCGCCGCATCGTCAACCAGGTCCTGGCCAAGGGCGACGGCGCGGCCGGCGCGTTCGAATCCGTGATCCTTTTGTGCGGCGCCTATGTCGCGGTCGCGGTGGTCGCGGGGCTGACCAAGCTCGGGTTCAACGTCTACCGCAACTGGGTCGGCGAGACCGCTGTCCGCATCCTGCGCGCCCAGGTCTACGACCGCGCTACGCTGCGCCACGAGCGCCGGCCGCACGATGCGTCGGAGGAGGGCGTCAG
This sequence comes from Pseudomonadota bacterium, assembly GCA_016195115.1. Lineage (GTDB taxonomy): Bacteria > Pseudomonadota > Alphaproteobacteria > Elsterales > Elsteraceae > JACQAI01. Next base: position 716 of record JACQAI010000098.1, on the reverse strand, counting down.
CCTGTCGGTGGTCCTGGCCGAGGTCGTCGCGCTGCTCGCCTTCGTGCTGTTTCTGCCCCAGCTCGTGTTCATCCCGGCGATCCAGCGCGCGATCAATCGGCGCGCCGAAATCCGCATCCGCACCTTGCGCGCGGTCGGCACGCAACTGGTCGACGACTGGCCGGCCGCGGCGCTCGACTGGCACAAGCCGGCGTACTACGCGCACGTCGGCCGAGTCTTCGTGCTCAACATGGAGATCTACGCGCTCAAGTTCACGCTCAGCTACTTCATGAACCTGATCCACCATTTGGGTGTCGCCGGCGTGCTGCTGGTCGGCGGCTGGTACGTGCTCGAGCACCGCATCGAGGTCGGCACCATCATCGCCTTCCTGTCGGGCCTGGCGAGCATCAACGACCCGTGGCGCGACCTGGTCGAGTACTACCGCGAGATGTCGGTGGCGCGCGTCAAGTACCGGCTGATCGCGGGCGTGTTCGGCGACGCGGTCGACGCGGCACCGCGGCCGGCGGCGGGGTCGGAGCGATCGGCCGCCGTCAGCCTGTGAGACGGGTCGGGTGTCCGACGCGAGCGGAAGCGATCATCGCTGAAAAGAAGCGGGACGTGGACGTGAGATCCGCCCCCACGCCCTCCACGGAGCGGGGAGTTCAGGCCTCTGACCCCCGGCCGGGTCCCGGCGAACCGCGGCCTCACATCGCGGGAAGGCCTGGTCTGCGGTTCGA
>JACQAI010000336.1 GCA_016195115.1 Pseudomonadota bacterium | reverse complement strand
TCCTCGACGCTGGCGGTGCACAGCACGTGGGTGTCGCCGAAGCGCACCAGGCACGAGCCCTCGGCATGCTTGGCGAAGCCGGGCTCGAGCTGGACGGCGCGCAGCTCGTCGGGGCGTCGTCCCGAGGGACGCTGGGTCATCGGGGCTCCTTGGGCGGTCGGAAGCGGCGTGGTGGCCGGGAAGCTACGGGCGCCCCGGGAGCGAGTCCAGAGCACCCGCGGGACCGCCCGATTCGGCCTGTGATGGTCATCACAGCCCTCGCGAAACAATTTGATCTAAGTTAAATTGGGATTCCGAATTATTCGGAGCTCTTTGACATGAATGTCAGCGCAACCCCTTCCATCGGACCGTACGGCCTCAGCGCGGTGTCCGGCTTCGGCGCGTCGTCGTTCGGCGGCTTGGCGCCGTTCGGCAGCTTCGGACCGCCCTATTCCATCGGTATCGCACCCCCGCCGCCCTTGCTGCTGCCCTACGGCGCGGCCGGCACGGTCGGGGGCGGCTCCAGCCTGCAGAATCAGTCCGGCAACCCGGTGTCGGTCGGCTCGACGACCGACGAGTCCGGCGCCACGGTGCTGACCGCCACGCTCAACAGCAGCAAGGGCGGCATCATCGCCTTCCAGTCGACGCCGCCGGGGGGTCTGACCACGAGCGGCGGGACCTCAGGCGGCGTCAACCTGCCGTCCCTGACCGACGCCAACGGCCAGGCCGTGCCCTACGCGGTGAGCTACGACCAGGGTGGCGGCGCCGTGCTGCAGATCCAGCTGAGCGATAGCCACGGCAATACCACGACCCTGTACAGCCGGGTCGATTCGACCGGGCATCCCGCGAACTAGCCGCGCCAGCTGGGCGAAGGCTCCGCTGGCCTACTCCGAGTTGCGGCGAGGCGACCCTCCACCAGCCCGGGCGTGATCCCGGGCTCGCCCCGACCCTTGACGCGGTCGCATCGCCCGCCGATTTGGCGGCGCGTGCGTTCATGACGCGAGCGGCACGGAGCGCGACATGCGGCTGGGCGACGAGCGCGAGAGCGACTACATCGAGGATCGGCGCGGTATGCCGGGCGGCGGCCTGGTCGGCGGCGGCATCGGTACCATCCTGCTGGTGTTGGCCGGCCTCTATTTCGGAGTCGACCCCTCGGTCATCCTCGGCATGCTGCAGGGCGGCGGGCCGCCGGTGGCGACCCATCACGACGCCGCGCCATCGGCCCAGCACGATCCGGCTCGCCGATTCGTCGGCCAGGTGCTGGCCGACACCGAGGACACCTGGAGCGCGGTGTTCCGCCAGCACCAGCGCAGCTACGCGCCGCCCCGGCTGGTGCTCTACACGGGTGCCGCCCAGTCGGCCTGCGGCACCGCCCAGGCCGCGGTCGGGCCCTTCTATTGCCCGAACGATCGGCGGGTCTATCTCGACCTCGGGTTCTTCGACGAGCTCAAGCGCAAGTTCGGGGCGCCCGGCGACTTCGCGCAGGCCTACGTGATCGCCCACGAGATCGGCCACCACGTGCAGAACCTGCTCGGCACCTTGGGCCGGGTCGATGAGCGCCGGCACTACGCCTCGGCCATTGAGTCCAACCAGCTGTCGGTGCGGCTCGAGCTGCAGGCCGACTGCTATGCCGGCGTGTGGGCCCACCAGGCCAACCGGTCGCGCCATATCCTCGAGCAGGGCGACATCGCGGCGGGACTGACCGCGGCGGCGGCGGTCGGCGACGACCGCCTGCAGCTGCGCGCGCGCGGCTACGCGGTGCCCGAATCGTTCACCCACGGCAGCTCGGCGCAGCGCGTCCAGTGGTTCAAGACGGGCCTCGAGACCGGCGATCTGGCGGCCTGCAATACCTTCAGCAGCGGTGGGGTGGCGGCCGGCCGTCGTTGACGCTGTCGGGCCCCGTCACTAGATTTCGGGGACCTCGTTCGCCATAGGTTCCCAGGCGCCGCAGAAGCCAGCATGATCACCGAGCTGAACGAGCGGTCGCGGGAGATCTTCCGGCACATCGTCGAGGCCTATGTCGAGACCGGCGAGCCGATCGGCAGCCGCACCCTGTCGCGCCGGCTCGGTACCGCGCTGTCGCCGGCGACCATCCGCAACGTCATGGCCGATCTCGAAGACGCCGGGCTGCTGGCGGCGCCGCACACCTCGGCGGGGCGCATCCCGACCGAGGCCGGGCTGCGCCTATTCGTCAACGGCCTGCTCGAGATCGGCGGCCTGTCGGCCGAGGAGCGCGCCAGCATCGACAGCCAATGCGCCGCGACCGGCCGCAGTCTGGCACAGGCGCTCGGCGAGGCGACCGCGGCGCTGTCGGGCCTGTCGCGCTGCGCCGGCCTGGTGATCGCGCCCAAGCTCGATCGCTCGCTCAAGCACATCGAGTTCGTGCCGCTCGGGCCGGGCCGCGCCCTGGTCGTGATGGTGACCGAGGACGGCATGGTCGAGAACCGCGTGATCGACGTGCCGCTCGGCATGCCGCCGGCCAATCTCGTCACCGCGGGCAACTATCTCAACGCGCGGCTCACCGGGCGCAATCTCGAAGAGGTGCGTGGGGTCATCGAGCGCGAGCTCGAGGCCCATCGCGCTCAGCTCGACACGCTGACCAGTCGCGTCGTCGCGGCCGGGCTCGCGGTGTGGGCGGGCTCCGAGAACGATCGCGACGGCCAGTTGATCGTGCGCGGCCAGGCCAATCTGCTGGGCGATGTTACCGCTATCGAGGATCTCGAGCGCATCCGCGCGCTGTTCCAGGCCCTGGAGGCCAAAGAGGCGATGGCCAAGCTGCTCGACGCCGCCAACCTGGCCGACGGCGTGCAGATCTTTATCGGCGCCGAAAGCAACCTATTTAGTGTCGCCGGTTGCTCGGTGATCATCGCGCCCTACATCGACAAACAGGAGCGTATCGTCGGCGCGATCGGCGTGATCGGTCCGACGCGGATCAACTACGCGCGCATCATCCCGCTGGTCGACTACACGGCCAAGGTCATCGGCCGGCTGATCGGCTGAACGGTCCCACGAGTCTGGAACGGAATGCACGGCATGAATGACGGCAACGACAATAAGCCGCACGACGACGCCATCGAGCCCGAGGCGATCGAGGCGCACGACGATGTGGCCGCCGCCGAAGGCGACCCGGCCGAGCGCCTCGAGGCGCTCGAGGGCGAGAACGGCCGGCTCAAGGATCAGCTGCTGCGGGCATTGGCCGATACCGAGAATCTGCGCCGGCGCGCCGAGCGCGAGAAGGAGGACACCTCGAAATACGCGGTCGCGACCCTGGCGCGCGACGTCCTGTCGGTTGCCGACAATCTCCGGCGCGCGCTCGATAGCCTGCCGGTCGAGCAGGCGCGCGACGACGCGATCCGCAATCTCCTGACCGGCATCGAGGCGACCGAGCGCGAGCTGCTGGCGATCTTCGAGCGCCGCGGCATCAAGCGCATCGATCCGGTCGGCCAGCGCTTCGACCCCAATTTCCACCAGGCGATGTTCGAGGTGCCGAACAGCGGCCAGGAGCCCGGCACGGTGGTCCAGGTGCTGCAGCCCGGCTACGTCATCCACGACCGCCTGCTACGTCCGGCCCTGGTCGGCGTCGCCAAGTCCGACGGCGCCGAGGCGCCGGTGCACGTCGACACCCGGGCCTGAGCGGCGTGTTGCACGCGGGTGGCGGCGTTAACCGGATCCTCACCGTGCCTCCGCGAACCTGCCGGGCCGGTCGGCCCGTCGGACGGCGCCAAATCGCGCTCCGATGGCCCCCCAAAAGCCGTTTTACCGGCCGAATCTCAGGCTTTCCCGGTTGCAGCGCGCCGGTCGGTCCCCTACATAAATCCAGGGCCGGAGCACCCGCTCCGGCCGGTTCTGCAGGGGTTCTCACGGTGCCGCGACCGGCTACGGGCCGCGGGGACCTGCTGAAAGCAAGAGGCTGAAACGATGAGCAAGGTTATCGGTATCGATCTCGGGACCACCAACTCCTGCGTCGCCGTCATGGAAGGGAAGCAGGCCAAGGTGATCGAGAACACCGAGGGCATGCGGACGACGCCGTCGATGATCGCGTTCGCCGACAACGGCGAGCGGCTGGTCGGCCAGGCGGCCAAGCGCCAGG
>JACQAI010000335.1 GCA_016195115.1 Pseudomonadota bacterium | reverse complement strand
GCGGCGGATCTCGGCGGCCATCGCGGTGGTCTCGTCCTGGGTGAAGGCGGCGATCAGGCTGCCGTCGGGCCGGCGGTGCACGCCGTCCATCGCGATCTTGACGCAGTCGACGCCGTTCTTGGCCTGGACGCGGATCTCCTCGATCGCCTCGTCGCGGCTGGCGACCAGGCGTCCGATCGACGTTTCTGGGGCGCCGATCCAGCTCGGGTACCAGTCGGTCAAGCTCTGGCGCGCCGAGATGTAACGCCCGGCGGCAGTGACTCGGGGACCATCGAAGAGTCCGGCCCGGATCGCATTGCGGATTGAAAGACTCACCTGGCCGGCGTCGCCCGGCGCGCAGATCGCCGTGTAGCCGGCCGCCAGCACCTTCTGGGCGAAGAACAGTCCGCGCAGCGCGCGGAACTCGAGCGGATTGTAGAGGTCGATGTCCTCCTCGCTCTTGGCGTTGCCGTAGGCCAGATGCGTATGGACGTCGATCAGGCCGGGCATGACGAATTGGCCGGAATAGTCGAGCACCGCGTCGCTAGGCGCCGGCTTGGGCGCCTCGGCGGTCGGGCCGACGAAGCTGAGCGCGCCGCGCGCGTCGACCACCAGGGTCTGCTTGGTCTTGGGCTTGTCGTCGCGGGCGGTGAACAGCGTGCCGCAGCGCACATGCGTCGTCATCGGGGCACCCCTCGAGGCTCGAGCCGTCGCCATGACGATATCCCGGCCAGGGCGGCGCGGCAACGCGGCGCTCTCTCGCAGAAAGCGCGGGTCGGCCGCGACCGGGGTCGTTATGCTCGCGCTGGTCGGGAGGCAGAGGGGGCCCCGTGACGATCGACGAGGCGATGGCGCTGGCGCTCGAGCATCACCGCGCCGGACGTTTGTCCGACGCCGAGGCGATTTACCGCCAGGTGCTCACCGTCGTGGCGGATCATGCTGACGCGCTCTGCCTCCTGGGCTCGATCGCCCACCAGGTCGGGCGGCACGGCGTCGCGATCGACCTGATCGGCCGCGCGATCACGCGCAACCCGGGGGTTGCCGACTATCACAACAATCGCGGCGAGGCGCTGCGCGCGCTCGGCCGGCTTGACGAGGCGGTGCAGGCGTATCAGCGCGCGCTGACGCTGCGACCCGGCTGTCCGCAGACCTCGGGCAACCTGGTCGCCGCCCTGACCCAGCTCGGGCGCGCCGCCGACGCGGTGGTGATCGGGGAGGCGGCCTTGACCGACGGCGAGGTCGATCCCGTGCTGCTCAACAACCTCGGGGTCGCCTACAAGGAGCGCTCGCGCACCGGCCCGGCGATCGCCTGCTACGAGCGGGCGCTGCGCCGCGACCCGGATCACCTCGACGCGCAGCTCAATCTCTGCAACGCGCTGCGCCAACAGGGCCGCAACGATGAGGCCTGCGCGCGGTACGTCGGCATGGTCGCTCGGCATCCCGATTCGGCGCCGTTGTGGCGACTCTATCTGTCCTGTCTGCTCTACTGCGACGAACGCGACGAAGAGTTCTTTCATGCCGAGCATCGACGTTTCGGCGATCGCTTCGCGCGCGCCGACGCGCCGCTGGCAACGCCACTGCACCGCGACCGCAACCCGGCGCGCCGCCTCCGCATCGGCATTCTGTCCTCTGATCTGTGCGACCACCCTGCGGGTCGCAGCATCCGGGCTTGGTTCGCCCATCGCGACCGCGCGGCCTTCGAGCTCACCTGCTATGCCGAGGTCCTGCGGCCCGACGACGACACGCGCTGGTTCGAGGCGCGCAGCGACCGCTGGCGCTCGACCGTGGGCATGTCCGACCGCGACGTCGTCGAGCAGATCCGCACCGACGGCATCGATATCCTGATCGTGGTGGCGGGCCACTTCGACGACAATCGGCTGACCATCGCGGGCTGGCGCGCCGCGCCGCTCCAGGTCGCGGCCAGTGACGCCGCGACCAGCGGCCTGGCGACCATGGACTACGTGCTGCTGTCGCCGCTGCTCGATCCTCCGGGGGGCCGCGAGCGCTGGACCGAACGGCGGCTTCATCTGCCGAGCTTCTTCACTCACGAGCCGGCGCTGGATGCGCCGCCGGTCGTGGCGCCGCCGGCCCTGACGACCGGCCGCGTCACCTTCGGCTCGTTCAACAATCCAACCAAGATCACGCCACGGGTGGTGGCGCTGTGGAGCGCGGTGCTGCAGCGCATGCCCGAGGCACGGCTGCTCCTGAAGTGCGCCGACCGCTACGCCGACCCGGCGGTCCGCGAGCGCTACGAGGCGCTGTTCGCCGCCCACGGCATCGGGCCCGATCGCCTGGAGCTGCGCCCGCGCGGGACGCCGCGCGCCGAGCATCTGGGCGAGTACGGCGACATCGACATCGCGCTCGACAGCTTCCCGTTCAGCGGCTCGACGACCACGCTCGAGGCGCTGTGGATGGGCGTGCCGGTCGTCAGCCTGATCGGCGACGGCATGGTGCAACGCATGAGCGCGTCGTTCCTGCACGCGGTCGGGCTGGAGTGGTGCGTCGCCCAGGACGCCGACGACTTCGTCGCTATCGCCGCGGCGCTGGCGGTCGATCTGCCGCGGCTTGCCGCGCTGCGCGCGGACCTGCGGCGGCGGGTTGCCGGCTCGGCGCTATGCGACGGCGCCGGTCAGACGCGCGCGCTGGAGGCGAATCTACGCGCGGCGTGGCGCGCGCTCACGCCCGCCTACTGATCGAGCCAGACCGCGGAGAGGTCGAGGTTGAAGTGGTTGGGCGTGATCGGCCAACCCTTGAGCTGCTTCCCGTGCACGACGATGCGGTGCCACCAGATGGTCGGCAGCGCGTAGGCCTCGGTGAGGACGCGGTTCTCGAATTGGCGCAGCAGGGCGAACCGCCGCGCCGGATCGGTGGCGCGCTTCTGGCGGTCGTAGAGATCGTCGAGCGTGCGGTCGGTGTAGCGCTCATAGTTCACGGGCGAACGATCCGACGACAGGTACTTGAGCAGGATGACGTTGGGCTCGTCGGTGTAGTCGCAGGTGAAGTCGAGACCGGTCTCGTAGTTGCCGCTGCTGTAGGCGCCAAGCCAGGCCTGGGTCTCGAGCATCTTCTGCTCGACCGTGACGCCGATCTGGCGCCACTGGTCGACCAGGTAGATGCCGAGCGGCGTGTAGGGCATCGGGATGGTGCGGTTGTTGAACGTGAACTTGAGTTTTTCTTGTCCCGCTTCCTTGAGCAGGCGGCGCGCTTCCTCACGCGCCGCTTTGATGTCGTGCGCGAAGCCGGGGAGCTTTTCGAGATCCTCCGGCTTGGCGGCGAACTCGTAGCCGGGCCTGAGCAACCCGCCGACCGGGCCGAGCAGGGTGGTCTTGGCCAGCGCCGCCGAGCCGGCGTAGCGGTCGAACGCGAGCGACAGCGCGCGGCGCACGCGCGGGTCGTCGAAGGGTTTTTTCGACGTGTTGAAGATGACGATCTGCAGGCAGGTCCACGGCGCCTCCTGCACGACCGCCTTGTCGCCCAGCGCGGCGACCAGGCGGTCGCGCTCGGGCGGCGTCTGGCCGCGGAACTCGGCCATCACCTGGCCGCCCTGGATCGAGTTGATCACGGTGGCGCCGGTCATCATCACGGCGCGGATGCCGTCGACATAGGGCTTGCCGGTGTCGTGATATGCGTCAAATCGGGTGCCGGCGAAATGCGAGCCGGCGACGTGCTCGACGAAGCGGAACGGCCCGGTGCCCAGGATGTTGCGCTCGGGGAACTTGGGATCCTGGGCCAGCTTGGCGGCGCTGTAGATGCAGTCCCACGGCGACGCGAAGCTGGTCAGCATGGCGGCGTTGACCGCCTTCAGCTTGAAGATCACGGTCAGGGGATCGGGCGTCTCGATCGCCGCGACGTCCTCGTAGCTCGCCTTGCGCGACGACACCACGCCGGTCGGCGGCTCGATGATGCGCTGGTAGCTCGCCTTGACGTCGGCCGAGGTCAGCTTGGTGCCGTCGTGGAAGCTGACGTCGGGCTTGAGCTTGAAGGTATAGGTCAGGCTGTCTTGCGACACCGTCCAGGACTGCGCCAGGTCGCCGACGATCTTGGGGTAGCTCACCTGATCGAACTTGAGCAGGGTCGAGTAGAACGGCCGGATCGTGTGGATCGCGACGAACGACGTGTTGCCATGGCAGTCGTAGTTCGGCGGCTCGCCCTGGACCGCATACGTCAGCGTGCCGCCGCGCTTCGGCGTCTGCGCGTGCGCGGGCACCGCCAGCGCGATGAGGGTGGAGAAGGCGACAAGCCACCGGAATGCGATCACGCGAGGTCCTCCCGATCTGTAACTCCGCCCGCGAAAGCGGATGCCAGACAATTTGCCGTTTTCATCCGTCATTCCCGCGAAAGCGGGAATCCAGGACCACGTTTACGCTGCTTCCTGCTCGCGCCCCCTGGATCCCCGCTTTCGCGGGGATGACGGATGGGGTGGCAGCCCGTTATGTCGGCTAGCCTTACTCCGCCGCGGCGGTGCGTCGAGCGGTCAGATGGTCGCGCAGCAGGGAGCCGTAGCCGTCGATGCGCGCGACCCCGCCGGCCAGGCGCAAGGCACCCCACAAGGTCAGCTGATTGGTCGTCACCACGGGCTTGCCAAGCTCGCGCTCGAGCCGGTCGATGACGCCCATGGTGCGCCAGTTGCCGCACGCCAGCAGCACGATGTCGGCGTCCTGCGACTTGACCCTGCGGCCCATATCGTAGCCGGTCTGCTCATCGAGCCGGCCGACCTCGAGATTGTCGACGTGGCCGAGCGCCTGCTGGTCGACGACCTCGTAGCCGTGCTGGGACAAGAATGCCGCAACCGACTGATTGACGGCCGTGCTCCACGGCGCGCCGAGCGCGATGCGGCGCTTGCCGAGCAAGGTCAGGGCCTCGAGCATCGCGGTCGACGCCGTGGTCGCCGGCCGTCCCGTGGCGTCGTGGATGCGCTTGATCAGCTCCTGGTCGCCGCCGGCGCCCTTGCGCGACGATGGCGCCGTGGCGGGCAGCGCGATGACGTCGACCTCGGCGTCGGCCAGCTTGCGGGCCTCGATCTCGATGTCGTCGACCAGCCGCGCCGTCTGGTCGTCGCGGATCTTGGTCAGCGGCAGCCGCGCGGCGTGCACCGTCACGTGCGGCGGCAGCGCGCGGGCGAACTCCGGTTCCTGGGTCGAGCTCGACGACGGGATCAGGAGCCCGATGCGGCGGGCTGGGGTTTCTGTCGACATCAAACGTCCTCCACCTAGAGCGTCAGTCTATCTTGAGGCCGGTCGCTTTGACGACCGGTGCCCAGCGGGCCATCTCGGAGTCGACGAACGCCGCCAACACTTCGGGCGCCCCGGGCGTCGGGCGCGTGCCCATTTCGAGCAGCCGGTCGCGGATGTCGGGCCGCTCCAGCCCTTGCACCAGCGCCTGGTTGAGCGCCATGACGATGTCGCGCGGCAGCTTGGCGGGTCCCATCAGCGCGTACCAGCTCGAGACATCGAAGCCCGGGACGCCCGACTCGTGGAGGGTCGGCAGCTCGGGCAGCAGCGGCCAGCGCGTCAGGGTCGTGACGCCGAGCGGCACCAGCGCGCCCGAGCGGATGTGCGGCATCACGGTCGGCAGATTGTTGAACGCGACCTGGACCTGGCCGCCCAGCAGGTCGGGCATCAAGGGGCCGGCGCCGCGATAGGGGATGTGGACGATGTCGACGCCGGTCATCTGCTTGAACATCTCGGCGCTCATGTGCAGCGACGTGCCGTTGCCCGACGAGCCGGCGTTGAGCGCGCCCGGCTTGGCCTTGGCCAACGCAATGAACTCGGTGACCGAGCGCACGCCGAGCGACTTCGGCACCACCATGACGTTGGGCTGGATCACCAGCATGGTGATCGGCGTGAAGTCCTTGACCGGGTCGAACGGTAGATGGGCGTAGAGCGTCGGGTTGATGCCGTGGGTGCCGATCGTCATGGTGCCGATCGTGTAGCCGTCGGGCGCCGACTTGGCGAGCAGATCGGCGCCCAGATTGGCGCCGGCGCCCGGCCGGTTGTCGACGATGAACGGCTGGCCGAGCGCCTGTGCCAGGATGTCGGTGGTGAAGCGCGTGATCAGATCGACGCCGCCGCCCGCCGGAAACGGCACGATCATGCGCACCGGCCGCGTCGGATATTCCGCCGCGTGCGACAGCGTCGCGCCGACGAGCAGCACTATCGCGAGCAAGATCGCGCGCATGCGTTTCCTCCTGCCGCGATCGTGATCCACGCCCCCGCAGTGCGCAAGGCTCGCCGAAGAAATCACCACAGAGGCACAGAGGCACAGAGGTGTTTCCGCACCGCAGCCACACCCATGATCGTCATCCTCGCGCTAGGCGCGAGGATCCACGCCTTGGGACCTGTCCATGCGGCATCAGGACGATCTAGATCGCTCGGCGTCAGCCATCACGCGCCTCAGGCGTGGATCCTCGCGCCTAGCGCGAGGATGACGAGGCTTATTGTTGCCGCGGCGCACGCCACTGTGGTGGATCTACTCGATCTTGATGCCGCGGGTGCGCACGACGCGGCCCCATTTTTCGGTCTCGACCTTGAGGTAGGTCGTCAGGATGTCGGGGCCGCCGTCGACCACGTCGATGCCTTGGGTGCGCAGGCGCTCCTTGACGTCGGCGGACTGCAGCACGCGGTGGGTCGCCGCGACCAGCTTGGCGACGATGGCCGGCGGCGTCGCGCTCGGCGCCAGGAATACGAAATCGGTCGAGGATTCGAAGCCCGTCAAGCCCGCCTCGTCGATCGACGGCACGTCGGGCATCATCGAGGCGCGCTGGCGCGTCGAGGCGCCGAGCGGGCGGAGTTGATTCGCGGTCACAAAGGGTAGCGCCGTGATGACGTCCTGGAACGACGCCAGGGTCTCGCCGGCGACCACCGCCTGGGACGACGGCGCGCCACCCTTGTACGGCACGTGCAGCAGCCGGATGTCGGCGATCATCGACAACAGCTCCATCGCCATGTGGCTGGTCGCGCCGTAGCCGGCAGTCGAGAGCGTCACTTTGTCCGGGTTGGCCTTGGCGTAGGCGATGAAACTCTTGAGGTCGGTCGGCGCCATTGACGGATGCAGGACCAGGATCTGGGCGTTGCGCCCGACCAGACTGATCGGCGCGAACGCCGTTGCGACGTCGTAGGTCAGGTTCTTGTAGAGATGCGGCGCGATCGCGGTCGTGCTGTTGGTCGACAGCAGCAAGGTGTAGCCGTCGGCCGGCGCGATGGCGACGCTGGCGCTGCCGATCGTGCCGGTGGCGCCCGGCCGGTTGTCGACCACCATCTGCTGCCCCAAATCCTCCGACAGCTTCTGCGCGACGACGCGCGTCACCGAGTCCGACGAGCCGCCCGCCGGCCACGGATTGACGATGCGCACTGCGCGGTTCGGATAGTCTTGGGCATGGGCAGGGAGCGCGAGCAGCAGCGTGGCTGCTGCAAGCGCCACCAACCCAAGTCCAACCGTCATCCCCGCGAAAGCGGGGATCCAGGGGGCCCGCCACCACTCGCGTGACTCTGGATCCCCGCTTTCGCGGGGATGACGGACTCTATTTATGCTCATCATAACGGCCATCACTCGATGTCGATGATCAGGTTCAGGTACTGGTCGACCGCGATGCGCGCGTCGGGACCGGCGACGGTCGTCGACTCGCGCTCCTCGATCACCGCCGGACCAGCAAACTTCATGCCGGCGGCCAGCGCGTAGCGATCATACACCCGGCAGGGCGCGAAGCCGGTGTCGGCGAACCACACCGCGCGCGTGCCCTTGACCGGGTCGGCGGCGCGGGTGCGCTGGCCGGCGAAGTTGAGCTGGACGTTGGGCACCGGCCCGGTGGCGCTGAGCCGCCAGGTCAGCGCCTCGATCGGCACCTCGGGCAGGCGGCGGTCGAACAGCTGCTGATAGGTGTCGAGGAACAGCGCCTTCATGGCGTCGAGCGAGCCGGGCCCGAGCCGGCCGTCGGGCACCGGCACGGCGATCTCGAAGCCCTGGCCGACATGGCGCATGTCGGCCTGGCGCCGCACCTCGATGCGAGCGGCATCGGCGCCGGCCTCGAGCAGCAGGGCGCGCGCATCGCGCGCCATGTCGTCGAACAGCCGGTTGAGGTGCGCCCAGTCGAGATTGTCGAGCCGCGACACGTATTGAGCTTCAGGAGCTTGGCCAGGCCGTAGGCATGCACCGGCCCGGCGCCGCCGAACGCGATCATGGCGTAGCGCCGCGGATCGCGGCCCTTCTCGGCGATGTACATGCGCGTCGCCGCCGCCATGTTCTCGTTGACGATGCTGTGGATGCCGGCGGCGGCCGCGGTCAGGTCGAGCCCGAGCGGCCGCGCGATCACGGTCTCGAGCGCGCGCTCGACCGCGCCGCGCACGAGCTGCATCTCGCCGCCGAGAAAATAGTCGGGTGACAGGTAGCCCAGCAGCAGATCGGCGTCGGTCACGGTCGGCTGGGTGCCGCCGCGGCCGTAGCACACTGGGCCGGGCTCGGCGCCGGCGCTCTCCGGGCCGACCTTCAACAACCCCATGGCGTCGATGCGCGCCAGCGAGCCGCCGCCGGCGCCGATCTCGATCAGGTCGACCACGGGCACCTTGAGGGGCAGGCCCGAGCCCTTGCGGAAGCGGCGCACCCGCGCGGCCTCGAACTCGTGGGCATGCTCCGGGCGCCCGTCATCGACCAGGCACATCTTGGCGGTGGTGCCGCCCATGTCGAACGAGATCAGGTGATCGCTGCCGGTCAGCAGGCCGTAGTAGGACGCCGCCATGGCGCCGGCCGCGGGCCCCGACTCGATCAGGCGAACCGGGAACGCCTCGGCGGCACGCAGGGTCGAGATGCCGCCGCCCGACAGCATGACGTAGAGCGTCCCCTGCAAGCCGAGATCGCGCAGCCGCTGCTCCAATCTGGCGAGATAGCGCTGCATCAGCGGCTGGACATAGGCGTTGACGCACGCCGTGTTGGTGCGCTCGTACTCGCGGATCTCGGGCGCGACCGCGGACGACAGGGTCACGGGCAGGCCCGGGAGCTCGGCCGCCAGCACCTGCTGCACGGCGAGCTCGTGTGCGTCGTTGCGGTAGGCGTGCATCAGCGACACCGCGATCGCCTCGACGCCGGCGTCCTTGAGGCTGCGCGCGACCGCGCGCACGTCGTCGGGCCGGAGCGGCCGCAGCACCTGGCCGGCCGGATCGAGGCGCTCGTCGACCTCGCGTCTGAGCTCGCGGGGCACGATCGGCTCGGGCTTCTCGAACATCAGGTCGTAAAGGTCGTAGCGGATCTCGCGGCCCATCTCGAGCGTGTCGCGAAAGCCTTTTGTCGTGATCAATCCGACCTTGGCGCCCTTGCGCTCGATCAGCGTGTTGGTCACCAGGGTGGTGCCGTGGATGACGCTGTGCAGCCGGCCGACGTCGATCGCCGCCTCGCGCAGCAGCCGCTCGGTGCCGGCGAGGATGGCGTCGCTCGGATCGCCCGGCGTGGTCAGCAGCTTGCCGGTGTGGATCTGGTCGGTGAACTCGTCGACCAGGACGAAATCCGTGAACGTGCCGCCGACGTCGATCCCGATCCGTATCCGCTTGTCCAACCCACGCTCCCTAAGAAATCACCACAGAGACACAGAGGAAAAGGAGGAAGGGGCACGCCCGCAGCAACAATAAGACTCGTCATCCTCGCGCTAGGCGCGAGGATCCACGCCTTGGGAGCTGCTGCGCGGCACCAGGAGAATAGCGCTGCCCTTTGACGCCAGACCCGTCACGCGCCTCAGGCGTGGATCCTCGCGCCTAGCGCGAGGATGACGGTTTGAGTGAGTGGATGCCGTGCGGAAACGCCTCTGTGTCCTCTGTGCCTCTATGGTGAATCACTCTTTGATGTCGATGCCGTAATCGCGCTTTGCAGCTTCGCGCGAGACGTAGCCGGCGGCGACGTCGCGGCGCACCGCGGCGGGGTCGCGCTGGTGCGGATCGCCGTAACCGCCGCCACCGCTGTAGCGCATGATCAGGCGTTCGCCCGGCTTGAGGCTGGTGCGCGATTTCGGGTGCGGGCGCGTGCCGTCGCCGAGCGCGATCTCGGCCGACGCGCCCGGCCCGCCGCCGACGAGCCCGGAGGCCGGATGTTTCTGGCGATCCGACAGCAGCGACAGGCGGACCGCCTCCGGCGCGGTCAGCTCGACCTCGATGTCCTGGCCGAGGCCGCCGCGCTGCTTGCCGGCGCCGCCGCTATCCTGGCGCAGCTCCTTCTTCCACACGATCAGGGGCGAGATGCTCTCGAACGCCTCGATGCTGCCGGCGCCGGTGTTGGTCGGGAACGCGCTGCAGGGATGGCCGTCCTGGCTCGGCCCGGCGCCCATGCCGCCGCTGGCGAACAGGATCTGGGTGAAGCGGTTGCCCTGGCGATCGGTGCCGCTATAGACCGAGCGCATGGTCGGCGCGCTGCCGCACTCGGCGATCACCTTGTCGGGCACCGCCTGGGCGAGCGCGCCGTAGACCGCGCCGGCGAGCAGATGGCCGGTGAGTTGCCGAGCGTTGCACGGCGCCGGATAGCGCGGGTTCAGGATGCTGCCGAGCGGCGCATCGACCGTGACCGAGCGGTACGAGCCCTCGTTGCGCGGCGTCAGCGGATCGAGCGCGCATTTGATCGGATAGACCGTGTAGGCGTAGGTGTAGTTCATCACGCAATTGAGGCCGCGATCGATCTGCTTCGACGTGCCGGCGTAGTCGACGTGCATCTTGGCGCCGTCGACCGTCAGTGCGCACTCGATGCGGGTCTCGTCGGCGTCGAAACCGTCGGCCTCGACCCGGGCGCGGTAGACGCCGTCGGGCAGCGCTTCGATGGCGCGGCGCATCGCGCCCTCGGCGCGGCTCTGCAGCGCCCGCGACAGCGCCGTCAGGTCGACCATGCCGACATCATCGAGGAATTCGCCAAGACGCCGCGCGCAGACCTGCTGCGACGTCACCTGGGCGTAGAGGTCGCCGAGCACCTGCTCGGGCAGGCGGACGTTGCCGAGGATGAAATCGAACACGTCCTGGCAGCGCTCGCCCTCGCGCAGGAAGCGGATCGGCGGAATCCGCAGCCCTTCCTCATAGAGCTCGCGGCAGTCCGACGACCACAGCGAGCCGCCGATGTCGGGCGAGTGCGCGACCGAGCCGGAGAAACCCACCAGCTTGCCGCGGTGGAAGATCGGCGCCGCCATGGTGATGTCGGGCAGGTGGCCGGTCGCCATCCAGGGATCGTTGGTGATCACGCAGTCGCCCGGCCGCCAGGTTTCCTTGGGGAAGCGCTCGAGGAAATGCGCCAAGGTGCGCGGCAGGATGCCGACGAACGACGGGATGCCGGCGGTGTTCTCAGCCAGCGATTGCCCTTCGGCATCCATCAGTACGGTGGTGAAGTCGTTCGACTCGCGCACGATGGTCGAGAACGACGTGCGCAGCAGCGCCGCCGCGGATTCGTCGGTGATCGAGATCAGCCGGCTCCACAGGATCTCGAGCGTGACGGGATCGAAGTCGGTGCGGGTGTTCATCGAGGCTCCAGCGTTCTTGCCCGCTTACCATAGACCGACTCCTCAAGCATTCAGAAGTCGGCGCGACGCATACCCCCCATCCCAACCTTCCCCCTTGAGGGGGAGGGTAGGGAGGAGGGTATCGTGCCGGAGCGAAACCACCTGGAGTCACGCTGTTGTCCCTGCTCGCGCCGCGCCTGGAGCGCATTCGTCCGTCGATCAGCCAAGCGGCGACCCAGCGCGCCCGCGAGCTGCGGGCGGCTGGGCGAGACATCATCGGCCTGGCCTCGGGCGAGCCGGATTTCGACACGCCGGCGCACATCTGCGACGCCGCGACGGCCGCGATGGCGCGCGGCGAGACGCGCTACACCAATGTCGATGGCACCGCGGAGCTCAAGGCGGCGGTGGTCGAGAAATTCAAGCGCGAGAACGGGCTCGACTATTCGCCCGACCAGATCTCGATCGGCAGCGGCGCCAAGCAGGTAGTCTACAACTCCATGATGGCGTCGCTGGCGCCGGGCGACGAGGTCATCGTGCCGGCGCCGCACTGGCTGTCCTACACCGAGATCGCGTTGCTCGCCGAGGGCACGCCCGTGGTCGTGCCGTGCGGCCAGAACCAGGGCTTCAGGCTGACGCCCGAGGCGCTCGAGGCGGCGATCACGCCGCGCACCAAGTGGCTGGTCATCAATTCGCCGAGCAATCCGACCGGCGCGGCCTACGATGCCGACGAGCTCAAGGCGCTGGCGGCGGTGTTGCTGCGCCATCCGCACGTCCACATCCTGACCGACGACATCTACGAGCACATCCTGTTCGATGGCCGAAGCTTCGCGACGATCGCTGCGATCGAGCCGCGGCTTTACGAGCGCACCCTGACGGTCAACGGCGTCTCCAAGACCTACGCCATGACGGGCTGGCGCATCGGCTTCGCAGGGGGCCCTCGCCCCCTCATCAAGGCGATGGCCAAGCTGCAGTCGCAGAGCACGTCGAACCCGTCGTCGGTCGGCCAGGCCGCGGCGCTGGCGGCGCTGACCGGGCCGCAGCATTTCATTCCCGAACGTGCCGCGTCGTTCCAGGCGCGCCGCGACAAGGTCGTGGCGCTGCTCAACCAGGTGCCGGGCATCAACTGCCACAAGCCCGAGGGCGCGTTCTATCTCTACCCGAGCTGCGCCGGGCTGATCGGCAAGCGCCAGCCCGACGGCAAGCGGTTGGCGACCGACGAGGACGTCGTCATCTACCTGCTCGAGAAGGCCGACGTCGCGGTCGTGCAAGGCTCGGCCTATGGCATGTCGCCGCACTTCCGCGTGTCGATCGCATCATCGCTCGAGCTGCTCGAGGCAGCGTGCGAGCGCATCGCGCGCGCCTGCGCCGCGCTCGAATGAGGTTGTGAAAAGAAAGGTTTTAGCGCGGAGGACGCAGAGGCATCGCCGAGGTCGCAGAGGAAGGGGGATCGGGGGGATGTAGGGAGATCGGGGGGATGTCGCGCGAAGCGCAATCAAGCGCTGCTGCGGTCGTCTCCAGTCTTCGCGATTGTCTTCCCTTCATCCCCCCTTATCCCCCCCGATCCCCTTTAGTGGGCTGCCGCGCTGCGCGCGGCGTAGGGGATTGTCGCTCAGCGTCCTCCGCGCATCCTCTGCGGCCTCCGCGCTAAGATCTTCGATGGGGAGAGAAACGCTGCCGCCGGATAGCGAAGCACCGATCGTCGCGCCGCGGCTTGGGCCGCGGGCGCTGCTCGCCAACGCCGACTTCCGGATCCTGTGGTTTGCCGGCGGGGTCGGCAACTCGATGCGCTGGCTCGAGATGCTGGTCGCCGGCATCTTCACCTTCGAGCTCACGGGGTCGGCGCTGCTGGTCGCGGTCGTCACGGTGTCGCGCCAGCTCCCGCAGCTTCTGCTGGGCTCGCTGATCGGCGTCGTCGGCGATGCCGTCAACCGCAAGCTGCTGCTGGTCGCCGGCTTCCTGCTTGCCGCGACGACCGCGGCGGGCCTCAGCCTGCTGGCGTTCGCGGGCGTGCTCGCGGTGTGGCACGTCGCGGTCGGCGCCGTGCTCGCCGGCATCGTGGCGTCGTGCGAGATGGCGGTGCGCCGGCGCACCATCGGCGACGTCGTGCCGGTGCCGGCGATCGGCCCGGCGATCGCGCTCGACTCGCTGACCAACAGCTTCGCGCGCATGCTCGGGCCGCTGCTCGGCGGCGCCGTCTTCGAGACCCTCGGTATGGGCGGCGCCTACCTGATCTCGGCGCTGCTCCATCTGGTCGCCGCGGTCGGGCTGTCGCGGCTCGCGGTCCAGCAAGAGCCGCGCAAGCTCGACCTGATGCGCATCCCGGCGGAGCTCGCCGAGGGCCTCGCGATGGTGCGGCAGCGCCCGATCCTGCTCGCGGTCGTGCTGGTGTCGATCATCACCAACATGTTCGGCTTCTCCTATTCGGCCCTGATCCCGCCGATCGGCTTGGAGAAATTCCAGGTCTCACCGGTGCTGGTCGGGCTGCTTGCTGCCGCCGAGCCGCTCGGTGCCGTACTCGGCGGCATCGCGGTGTCGATGGGCTGGTTCGGGCGCGACCGGCCGCGTCAGTTCGTCGGCGGCTCGTTCATCTTCCTGATCGCCGTGATCGTCATGGCGCTAGCGCCGTGGTACCTGCTGGCCTACGCCGCGGTGCTGATCGGCGGCATCGGCACCGCGCGCTACGGCATCCTGCAGACCAGCCTGGCGATCCAGGACGCGCCGCCCCAGGTGCGCTCGCGGGTCATGGGCATGGTGACGGTCTCGATCGGCACCGGGCCGATCGGCGTGCTCGCCTCGGGCGTGCTGTCGGAGGCGTTCGGGCCTCCGGCGGCGCTGATCACCATGGCGGTGTTCGGCTTGATAGCGCTCGGGCTGGTGCGCTGGCGGATTCCCGAGATTCGGCAATAGGCCGTCTCAATGCGATCGTAAAATGATTTAGACGTTCGAGGCGAATTCCTCACTCTAGGTTCCGCCAGGTCCGAAGCCGGCTGACATTCCAGCTGCCGGTCCTCACCCGGAGAGAGGGCCCAATGCCCGATACACCGTCCGCACCCCCGTTTACGAACCTGCGGCCGTTCGAGACCCTGCTGTTGGCTCAGGTCGACAGCGCCGCCACAGACTATGCCCGGACCACGTCGGGCGATGCTCAGCGTTGCGGGGATGCGGAGGTGCGCGGGGGCTTTCTCGCGTGGCTGCTGGCAACTGCCGTCCCGCAACGGGCGCCTGCTCTGGCGACTCTTGACGTGCTGGGCGCGACCATCGTCGACCCGTTGCCCTTGGCCGGGCTCCGGCTCGCCGTCACCCCGCGGTTCATCGGTTGCGACTTCGCCGCGTTGGTCGAGTTGACCAACGCGACGGTCGTCGGGCTCGAGTTCATCGGCTGCACCCTCCGACGGATCGATGCCGACCGCCTCACTGCGAGCGGGCAGGTCCATTTCCGCGCGATCGAGATCAAGGAGCGCGATTCCGACCCCGACCGGGCGCGTTTCGCGGAGCGAAAGTCGATCGTCGTCGAACGCGTGCGGCTTTGCGGCGCAAACATTCGTGGCAATCTCGACCTGCGCGGCACGATCCTGGAGGGGCGGACGATCGGCCCGCTGCCGCCGCTCCCGCTCCATGCCGACGGCATCGTCGTGGGCGGCAACATGCTGTTGAGCGAGGAATTCCAGGCGGTCGGCGAAGTCCGGCTGAACGGCTGCCGCATCGACCGCAACCTGGATCTGAACAGCGCCACCCTGACGGCCGGCCGTGAATTGAAATCGGAACGCGTCCTCAGCTTCTCCGCGGCCTGGG
>JACQAI010000362.1 GCA_016195115.1 Pseudomonadota bacterium | reverse complement strand
CGCTGGTTCAGTGCCCACGAGATCCGCAATTTCGCCGGGACCGGCTTCAGCCTGCCGCGGCCCGATTCGATCGCGCGCCGCTTGGTCGACGGCTGGCTCGCCGAGCTCGGTTGATCAGGCGCTGGCTTCGCCGCTGATGCGGAACGTGCTCGCCGGGTAGACGCCCAGCACCTTGAACTCGCGGGTGAAGAAGCGCAGCTCCTCGAGGGCGAGGCGCATTGGTCGCTCGTCGGGGTGGCCGTCGGCGTCGGCGTAGAACTCGGTGGCGGCGAAATGGCCGCCGACCATGTAGCTCTCGAGCTTGGTCAGGTTGACGCCGTTGGTCGCGAAGCCGCCGAGCGTCTTGTAGAGCGCCGCCGGCACGTTGCGCACACGGAACACGAAGGTCGTGATGCACGGACCGTCGCCGGCGTCGGGCACTTCGGCGACCCGGCTCAGCGCCAGGAAGCGCGTGGTGTTGTGCGCGGCGTCCTCGATGTCGGCCTTGAGGGTCTTGAGGCCGTGGATCTCGCCGGCCAGCGCCGAGGCGATCGCGGCCTCGCTCGGATCGTTGCGCTGGGCGATCTCGGCGGCCGCGCCCGCGGTGTCGGCGTGGACCTCGGGGGAGAGCTTGAGCTCGCGAATCAGGTTGCGGCACTGGTTGAGCGCGTGGACGTGGCTGCGCACCACCTTGACGGTCTGCAGGGTCGCGCCGGCGGTCGCCAGCAGCTGATGGTTCACGCGCTGGAAATGCTCGGCGACGATGTGGAGCCCGGAGCCCGGCATCAGGTGGTAGACGTCGGCGACCCGGCCGGCGACCGAGTTCTCGATCGGAATCATGGCACGGTCGGCCTGACCTTCCAGGACCGCCGCGAAGGCGTCCTCGAACGAGCGGCACGGCAAGGTCTTGACGCCGGGGAACATCGACCGGCACGCCAGATCGGAATAGGCGCCGGGCTGGCCCTGGAAGGCGACCAGGCGGATCAAGGAGGCGTTGGCCATCAGCGCGGCTTCATCATGGCGCGCACGCGCTCGAGATCGGCCGGTGTGTTGACGCCCCACGGCAGGGCCGGGACGATCGCGATGTCGATCCGCATGCCGGCGCCGAGCGCGCGCAGCTGCTCGAGCCGCTCGGTCTGCTCGAGGCCGGACGGCGGCAGCGCGACGTAGCGGCGCAGGCTGGCGCGCCGGTAAGCGTAGAGGCCTTCATGGTGATAGTAGGAGCCGTCGCCGCTCGGGATCGTCAAGCGGCTGAAATAGAGCGCCCGCCCGATGGCGGGGTCGGCGGTGCGCTCGAGCGCCACCTTGACGACGTTGGGGTCGATTATCTCGTGGGGATCGGTGATCTTGGCCGCCATGGTGACGATGTCGACCGCCGGGTCGGCGAGCGGCGCGAGCAGCGCGCGCAACAGTCCCGGCTCGAGGCTCGGCGTGTCGCCCTGGGGATTGATCACGGTGTCGTAGGCGCCGGCCGGATCGACCACCTCGAGGGCGGCGTGGACGCGATCGGAGCCGGAGTTGAGCGCCGGATCGGTCAGGATCGCGTGGCCGCCGACGCGCTCGATCACCGCGACGATCTCGCGATCGGCGCAGGCCACGTAAACGGGTCCGATGTCGGCCTCGCGACAGCGCCGCCAGACGTGCACGACCATGGGCACGCCGTGGATGTCGGCGAGCGGCTTGCCCGGCAACCTGGAGGAGGCCATGCGGGCTGGTATGACAACGACTGGTTTCATGGGATGCGAGGCGTCGACAGGCCGCTGGGCCGGCTTGTCCCGACCGATTTTTGCAGCTTATATCGGGCATTGCCGGGGCGGGCCAAGGGTTTTCGCCGGCCGCCGTCGGCGTTGCGCGCGCTAGGCGTTTTGCCTTAAGGTCGCGCCGCCCGGGGCAAGCCGGTCAAGGAGCGTCATGTCGACCTTCGAGTTCAACAAGTTTGCCGCCGCGATCCTGCTCGCCGGCATCATCGCGATGGTCTCGAGCTTCATCGCCGAGGAGCTGATCAAGCCCACGAAGCTCGCCCAGCCGGCCTACGTGATCGCCGGCGTCGAGGCGCATCCGGCGGCGGGCGGCGCGGCCGCGCCCCCGGCCGCGGAGCTCGAGCCGATCGGGCCGCTGCTCGCCAAGGCCAACGCCGCCGAGGGCGCCAACGTCGCCAAGCAGTGCGCCGCCTGCCACACCTTCGACAAGGGCGGGCCCAACCGGGTCGGCCCGAATCTGTTCGGCGTGATCGGTTCGGTGCATGGCCACGTCGAGGGCTTCGCGTTCTCGAAGGTGATGGAAGGCATGCACGACAAGAAGTGGGACTACGAGGCGCTCAACAAGTTCCTCGCCAACCCCAAGGCCTACGCGCCGGGCACCAAGATGACCTTCGCCGGCCTGCGCAAGGCCGAGCAGCGCGCCGACGTCATCGTCTTCCTGCGCAGCAAGATGGACTCGCCGCCGCCGTTGCCGTGAGCGCGGCGCGGCCCGTTACCGCGTCCCGGGACCGCGAGGTCGCGCTGGCGCTCGAACTGGCCGCGCTGGCGCGGCCGATCGTACTCAAGCATTTTCGCCAACCGCTCGCCGTCGACACCAAGGCCGACCTGTCGCCGGTCACGGTCGCTGACCGCACCGCCGAAGCGGTGATGCGCACGGCGATTGGCCGGGTCTTTCCCGACCACGGCATCATCGGCGAGGAGCACGGCCGCGAGCGCGCCGATGCCGAGTTCGTCTGGGTGCTCGACCCGATCGACGGCACCAAGTCGTTCATCTCGGGCAAGCCGCTGTTCGGCACCCTGATCGCGCTGACCTGGCGCGGCCGTCCGGTGGTCGGCGTGATCGACATGCCGGCGCTCGGCGAGTGCTGGTGGGGTGCCGACGACCGCCCGTCCGTGATGAACGGCAAGCCGATCAGATCGCGCCCGTGCGGCGATCTGGCGCAAGCCCTGCTCTACGCGACCTCGCCCCACATGTTCCACGGCGCCGACGAAGCCGCGTTCGCTCGCCTGGCCGGCAGCGTACGCCATCCGCTCTATGGCGCCGACTGCTACGCCTACGCGCTGGTGGCCGGCGGCTGGAGCGACCTGGCCGTCGAAGCGTCGCTGCAGGCCTACGATTTCTGCGCCCTGGTGCCGGTGGTCGAGGGCGCGGGCGGGGTCATGACCGACTGGCAGGGGCGCGCCCTGACCACGGCGTCCGACGGTCGCGTCGTCGCCTGCGGCGATCGCCGGCTGCTCGACCCGGTGCTGGCGCGCCTGGCCGGCTGAGCGGCATTTCGGCGATTTGCCGCGTTTACCGCACAGGAAAGCTGCTGGACAATGCCCGCGGCTGACCCAGGGAGACTGCCCGATGATGGCGCCGCGACGGTCGATCGGCTCGAGCCTCCTGGTCTCGGCCGCGCTTGTCTTCGCGGGCGTCGCGGCCGCCGAGGACATCAAGCCGGTCCACGGCATCGCGATGCATGGCGCGCCGAAGTACGGACCCGACTTCAAGCATTTCGACTACGTCAATCCCGACGCGCCCCGGGGCGGCGACGTGCGGCTTGCCGCGCTCGGCAGCTTCGATAGCCTGAATCCCTTCATCTTGAAGGGCGTGCCGGCGGGCGGCATCGGCAGCACCTTCGACACGCTGATGACCGCGGCCGACGACGAAGCCTTCTCCTATTACGGGCTGGTCGCCGAGTCGTTGGAAGTGCCGGCGGATCGCTCGTGGGTGATCTTCAATCTGCGCTCGAGCGCGCGCTTCCACGACGGCAGTCCGCTGACCGCGGCCGACGTCGTGTGGACGTTCGAGACCCTGCGGACCAAGGGCCATCCGCGCTATCGCGGCTACTACGCCGACGTCGCCAAGGTCGAGCAGCTCGGCCCGCACAAGGTCAAGTTCACCTTCGTCTCGAACACCAATCGCGAGCTGCCGCTGATTCTCGGACAATTCCCGATCGCGTCGAAGGCCTACTACGAGAAGGTGCCGTTCGACAACACGGCGACCGAGGCGCCGCTCGGCAGCGGCCCCTACAAGGTATCGAAGGTCGATCTCGGCCGCTCGATCACGTTGGAGCGCGATCCGAAGTACTGGGCGAACGATCTGCCGGTGACCCGCGGCCGCTTCAATTTCAGCACGATGCGCTACGACTACTATCGCGACCGTACGATCACGTTCGAGGCGTTCAAGGGCGGTGAGATCGATTTCCGCCTGGAGGCGACCGCCAAGGACTGGGCGACCGGCTACGACATCCCGCCGGTTAAAGCCGGTCACATCGTCAAGGAGGAGTTGCCCAACGAGAACCCGCTGCCGATGCAGGGCTTCACCTACAACCTGCGCCGACCGCTGTTCCAGGATTCGAAGGTCCGCCAGGCGCTCGCCTACGCCTTCGATTTCGAGTGGCTCAACAAGAACCTGTTCTATGGCCTCTACCGGCGGACCACGAGCTACTTCTTCAACTCCGAGCTGGCCTCGCATGGCCTGCCGAGCCCCGAGGAGATCAAGCTCCTCGAGCCGCTGCGCGAGGATCTGCCGCCGGAGGTTTTCACGGCCGAGTACCAGCCGCCGGTGACCGACGGCTCGGGCAACATCCGCGACGGCCTGCGCATCGGCCTGCGTCTGCTCAAGGAAGCCGGCTGGGAGATCCGCGACAACAAGCTCATCAACGTCAAGACCGGCAAGCCCTTCGAGTTCGAGATCCTGTCCTACGAGCCGTCGATGGAGCGCGTCATCCTGCCGTTCGTGCGCAACCTGGAGCGCTTCGGCATCACGGCGCGGCAGCGCAACATCGACTCGGCGCAATACGAGCATCGGGTCGACGACTACGATTTCGACATGGTCATCCATCTGTGGGGCCAGTCGTTGTCGCCGGGCAACGAGCAACGCGAGTTCTGGGGCTCCAAGAGCGCCGACGAGCGCGGCGGGCGAAACGTGATCGGGATCAAAAGCCCGGCGATCGACAAGCTGATCGAGCTGATCATCGCCGCGCCGGACCGCGACAGCCTGGTGACGCGCACGCGCGCGCTCGACCGCGCGCTGCTGTGGGGCCACTACCTCATCCCGCACTACCGGGATGCGGTCTATCGCATCGCCTATTGGAACATGTTCGGCCGGCCCTTGAAGCTGCCGAAGCACGGCGTCGCGTTCGACACTTGGTGGGTCGATCAAGCGAAAGCGGCGGCCCTGCCCGGACGCCGTCGCTCCTGAGCATCGCTGAAGCCCCGGCGACATGATCGCGTACATCGCGCGGCGTCTGTTGCTCATGATCCCGACCCTGCTCGGGATCATGACGATCAACTTCTTCATCGTCCAAGCCGCCCCGGGCGGCCCGGTCGAGCGCACGATCGCGCAGATCAAGGGCACCGGCAGCGACGCGACGGCGCGCATCACCGGCGGCTCGGGCGACCTGGCGGGCGGCGCCACCGGCGCCGCAGGCATGCCGAGCGCGCCGTCGGAGTATCGCGGCGCACGTGGGCTGCCGCCCGAATTGATCAAGGAGATCGAGCGGCTCTACGGCTTCGACAAGCCGCCGCTCGAGCGCTTCGTCGGCATGATTCGCAACTACCTCACCTTCGACTTCGGCAAATCGTTCTATCGCGACCGCAGCGTCGTCGATCTGGTCAAGGACAAGCTGCCGGTGTCGATCTCGATCGGGCTGTGGAGCACTTTGCTCATCTATCTGATTTCGATCCCGCTCGGCATCGGCAAGGCGGTGCGCGACGGCTCGACCTTCGACGTTTGGAGCAGCGCGGTCGTCGTGGTCGGCTACGCCATCCCGGGCTTCCTGTTCGCCGTGATCCTGGTGGTGCTGTTCGCCGGCGGCAGCTATTTCAGCTGGTTCCCGCTGCGCGGCTTGACCTCGGAGAACTGGGCCAATCTCGCTTGGCCGGGGCGCATCCTCGACTACCTCTGGCACCTCGTCCTGCCGATCGCGGCGTTGGTGATCGGCGGCTTCGCCGGCCTGACCATGCTGACCAAGAACTCGTTCATCGAGGAGATCAACAAGCAATACGTCGTGACCGCGCGCTCGAAGGGTTTGACCGAGCGTCGCGTGCTCTACGGCCACGTGTTCCGCAACGCGATGCTGATCGTGATCGCGCAGTTTCCCGCGGCTTTCATCGCCATCCTGTTCACTGGCGCGCTGCTGGTCGAGGTGATCTTCTCGCTCGACGGGCTCGGGTTGCTCGGTTTCGAGTCGGCGATCAACCGCGACTACCCGGTGATGTTCGGCTCGCTCTACTTCTTCACCCTGCTCGGCCTGGTGCTCAACCTGATCGGCGATCTCATGTACGTCGTGACCGATCCGAGGATCGATTTTGAGAGTCGAGAGGTCTAGCCTGGACACCGCGATACCGGCGCCGGCCGTCAGGCCGGCGCGGGCCGAACGCGTGCTCGGCGTCAAGATGACGCCGCTGGTGCGCCGCCGCCTGAGGAACTTTCGCGCCAACCAACGTGGTTTCTGGTCGCTGTGGATCTTCCTCGTGCTGTTCGGCCTGAGCCTGTTCGCCGAGCTGATCGCCAACGACAAGCCGCTGCTGGTGCGCTACGAGGGCCGCTTCTACGCGCCCGTTCTGGTCACCTATTCGGAGACCACGTTCGGCGGCGAGTTCCCGACCGAGGCCGACTACCGCGACCCGTTCGTGATCGAGAAGATCCACGCCGCCGGCTGGATGGTCTGGCCGCTGATCCCGTTCAACTATCAGACCGTCAACCGCGAGCTCACCGTACCGGCGCCGGCGCCGCCGTCGCGCCACGACTGGCTCGGCACCGACGACCAGGGCCGCGACGTCCTGGCGCGGCTGATCTACGGCTTCCGCATCTCGGTGCTGTTCGGCTTGGCGCTGACGATCTTCAGCTCGATCATCGGCGTCGCTGCGGGCGCCGTCCAAGGCTTCTTCGGCGGCATGACCGATCTCTTGATGCAGCGCTTCATCGAGATTTGGTCCGGGCTGCCGGTGCTCTACATGCTGATCATCCTCGCCTCGCTGGTCGAGCCGACCTTCTGGTGGCTGCTCGGCCTGATGCTGCTGTTCAGTTGGATGCACCTGGTCGCCGTGGTGCGCGCCGAATTCCTGCGCGCGCGCAATTTCGACTACGTCCGTGCCGCCCGCGCGCTCGGCGTCTCGACCCCGCTGATCATCGTGCGCCACGTGCTGCCCAATGCCATGGTCGCGACCATCACGTTCATGCCCTTCATCCTCAACGCCTCGATCACGACCCTGACCTCGCTCGACTTCCTCTTTT
>JACQAI010000097.1 GCA_016195115.1 Pseudomonadota bacterium | reverse complement strand
GTTCCACGTGCCGGCCAGCGCCGAGTGGTCGAACCTGCCCTTGTCGGGCCTGTTCGTGGAAATGCTCCGGCGCATCGTCGCGGTCAGCCGCGGCGTCGCCGGCGGCAGCGGCAACCAGCCGCTGCCGCCGATCGAGACGCTGGATGGCTTCGGCCGGCTCCAGGCGGCGCCCGCGAGCGCGACCGCGCTCTTGCCGGAGGAGGCGCAGAACGGCATCTGGCGCGTCGATCCGCGCCATCCGCCCGGCTTCTACGGCAACGAGCTGGTGCGCCAGGCGGTCAACCTCACCAACACGGTCACCGAGGTCGCGCCGCTGCGCCGGCTGCCGCCCGGCGTCCGGCGCGGCGATCTCGACGGCGCCGGCGAGATCGATCTCAAGGCCTGGCTGCTGGTCGCCGCGCTGATCGTGGCGTTGATCGATCTCGTCATCGCCTTGGCGCTGCGCGGCCTGCTCTACGGCCGGGTGCGCCGGATCGCGGCGGGTGCGATCTTGGCGCTGCTCGTGGCGAGCGCGGCGCAGGCTCAGACGCCATCTGCAGGGCGCGCCGACATGGATCCCGAGGAGTTCGCCATCAAGGCGACGCTCGAGACCCGGCTGGTCTATGTCCGCACCGGCAAGACCGATGTCGACGACATCAGCCGCGCCGGCCTGCGCGGGCTGACCAGCCTGCTCAACCGGCGCACCGCGGTGGAGGCCGCCGAGCCGCTCGCGGTCGACGTCGAGACCGACGAGCTGGCGTTCTTCCCGCTGCTCTACTGGCCGGTGATCCAGGAGCAGCGGCCGCTGTCGCCCGCCGCCATCGAGCGCCTCAACACCTATCTTCACACCGGCGGCACGATCCTGTTCGACACGCGTGACCAGGGCGAGGTCGCCGCCGATCCGCGCAGCGGCCCCGGCGCGCGCCGCCTGCAGGTGCTGGTGCGCGGCCTCGAGATCCCGCCGCTGGCCCCGGTGCCGCCCGACCACGTGCTGACCAAGGCGTTTTATTTGATGCAGGACTTCCCCGGTCGCTTCACCGGCGGCGCGCTGTGGGTCGAGAGCCGCGAGGGCGTCGGCGACGAGGTTTCGTCGGTGATCGTCGGCAGCAACGACTATGCCGGCGCCTGGGCGATCGACAATTCCAACCGCCCGATGTTCGCGGCGGTGCCCGGCGGCGAGCATCAGCGCGAGCTCGCCTTCCGGTTCGGCGTCAACCTGGTGATGTACGCGCTGACCGGCAACTACAAGACCGACCAGGTCAACGTGCCCTCGATCCTCGAGCGCCTCGGCCAATGATCGAGAACGGCTTCACGGTCGCGTTCGCGCCGCTGGTGCCGTGGCTGGTCCTGATCGTGCTCGGCGCGCTCACGCTCGCCGCGCTGGCGTTCACCGCGCTGCGCCGCGCCCACGGCGTCGCCTGGCGCCTGCTCGCGGCGGCGGCGCTGTGGCTGACCTTGGCCAATCCCGCGCTGGTCAACGAGAAGCGCGAGCTGCGCAAGGACGTTGGCGTCGTGATCGTCGATGAGTCGGCGAGCCAAACGATCGGCAAGCGCAAGGCCCAGACCGAGGCCGCGCTCGCCCGGCTGGTCGAGCAGGCCAAGCAGAACCCCGATCTCGAGCTGCGCGTCGTGCGCACCGGCGCCGATGCCGAGAGCTTCGACGGCGACGGCGGCACGCGGCTGTTCCAGGCGCTCGACCGCGCGCTGTCGGACGTGCCGCGACGAAGGTTTGCCGGTGCGATACTCATTACCGACGGCCAGGTCCATGACGTGCCCAAGCTCGCCCAGGGTGAGGGCAGCGGCGGCGACGCGACCAAGCTCGCGACCGGCGGCACCTTGCCGCCGGGTCCGATCCACGCGCTGATCACCGGCGCGCAGGGCGAGGTCGACCGGCGCATCGTGGTGGTGCGCGCGCCGACCTTCGGCCTGGTCGACAAGCCCGTGACCGTGACCATCCGGATCGAGGATTCCGACAGCCGCAACAACGATCCGGTGGCGGTCACGATGCGGCGCGACGGCGGCGCCGAGCAGCCCCTGATGGTGCCGGCCAACCGCGACTTCCAGCTCGACGTGCCGATCCAGCACGGCGGCCAGACCATCATCGAGCTGGCGGCGGCGCCCGGCCCGCGCGAGCTCACGACCATCAACAACAACGCCGTGGTGGCGATCAACGGCATCCGCGATCGGCTGCGCGTGCTGCTGATCTCGGGCGAGCCGCACGCCGGCGAGCGGACGTGGCGCAATCTGCTCAAGTCGGACCCGTCGGTCGATCTCGTGCACTTCACCATCCTGCGCCCGCCCGAGAAGCAGGACGGCACGCCGATCAACGAGCTGTCGCTGATCGCCTTTCCGATCCGCGAATTGTTCGAGGTGAAACTCCACGATTTCGACCTGATCATTTTCGACCGCTACAAGCGCCGCAACATCCTGCCGCGCATCTACATCCAGGCGATCGCCAAATACGTCGAGGACGGCGGTGCGGTGCTCGAGGCCGCCGGCCCGTCGTTCGCCTCGCCGCTCAGCCTGTTCAACTCGCCGCTCGGCGAGCTGTTGCCGGGCGAGCCTACCGGCAAGGTCTACGAGCAGCCCTTCAAAGCGCAGCCGACCGACGTCGGCAAGCGCCATCCGGTGACCGCCGACCTCGGCGGCAGCGGGTCCAGCCCAAGCTGGGGCCGCTGGTTCCGCCACATCGAGGTGACACGGCGGCACGGCGAGGTCGTGCTGAGCGGCGTCGACAACCAGCCGCTGCTGCTGCTCGACCGCGTCGGCCAGGGTCGCATCGCCCAGCTGGTGAGCGACCATATTTGGCTGTGGTCGCGCGGCTACGACGGCGGCGGGCCGCAGGCCGAGCTGCTGCGCCGGCTCGCGCACTGGCTGATGAAGGAGCCGGCGCTCGAGGAGGAGGACCTGCGCGCCGAGACCAAGGGCGGGCGCATCGAAGTGACGCGGCGCAGCCTCAAGCCCGATCCGGCGAGCGTCAAGATCACCGACCCGCTCGGCGAGGCGAAGACCATCGAGCTCGGCGACGCCGGCGCCGGCCGCCAGACCGCGCGCGTGCCGTTCAATCGGCCCGGGCTCTACCGCATCGAGGACGGTCAGCACACCGCGCTCGCCGCGGTCGGCTCGGTCAATCCCAAGGAATTCGCCGACGTGCGCGCCACCACCCAGCTGTTGGCGCCGATCGCCAACGCCAGCGGCGGCGGCCTCTACTGGATCGGCAACGGCGCCGGGCCCGAGCTGCGGCGGGTGCGCGAGGAGCGCGCGACCCACGGCCGCGAGTGGCTGGCGTTGATCCAGCGCCGCGACTACGACGTCACCGGGGTCGAGCAGATCCCGCTGCTGCCGGCCGCGCTGGTCCTGATGCTGGCGGTCGGCGGCTTGATGCTGGCGTGGCGGCGCGAAGGTCGCTAAAGCGGCAGGGCGAAGCCCCGCGAGCCACGCGAGGCCCACGGCCCATGCGCGCCCGGCGCGGCTGATCTGCGCTGCGTTGCGGCCCGCGTGCCCCGCCCTACATGTCACCCTGACCCGCCCTCTCCCGGGAGCCAGCCATGCTCGACCTTCGCCCGTTCGCCAGCCTCGGCCGCTTCGAGAACGACTGGCTGACGGCGCGCCACCATTTCAGCTTCTCGGACTACCACGATGCCCAGCGCATGGGCTGGGGGCCGCTGCGCGTGTGGAACGACGACACCATCAAGGCGCAGTCGGGGTTTCCGCCGCACGGCCACGCCGACATGGAGATCATCACCTACGTGCGCAAGGGCGCGATCAGCCACGGCGACAGCCAGGGCAATCGCGGCCGCACCGCCGCCGGCGAGGTCCAGGTGATGTCGGCCGGCCGCGGCATCCGGCACTCCGAGATGAACCTCGAGGACGAGGACACCCAGCTGTTCCAGATCTGGATCATGCCGAACGCGCGCGGCCTGGCGCCGCGCTGGGAAGCGCGCACGTTTCCGTCGGCCGACGGGCTGGTGCCGCTGGCCTCGGGCCGCGGCGTGCCGAGCGTGCTCGAGATCGCCCAGGATGCCACCCTGTTCGCCGGTCACCTCAAGGCCGGCGCCAGGCTGAGCCATGATCTCAAGGGTCGGCTCGGCTATCTCGTGCCGACCGTCGGCGCGCTCCAGGTCGAGGATCTCACGGTCGGCGCGCGCGACGGGCTCGCGGTCGGCGCGCTCGACACGCTCACCCTGACCGCGGCGCAGGACACCGTGTTCGTACTCGCCGATCTGCCGCGCTGACGCTGTCGCAGCACGCGCGGGGCGGCGTACCGCGCGAGCGCCGCGTCACTCGTAGGTGCTGAACATGTCGAGGGTCGAGCGCTCGCCGATCTCATCGAAATGCTCGGCGAGCCAGATGTCGGCGGTCGCCAGGCCGAGCTCGTGGAGATAGCTCAAGAACCCCCAGTCGGCGTTGAACTTGCTCGAGCTGCCGAGCTCGCTCATCGCATCTTCGGCCTGAATCAGGTGGAAGTTGACGGGGGCGAGTCCGGCGCCGCCGACCTTGCCCTGCCCGACCAGGCGCGACACCGTGGCAATGCCGTTCATCTCGCGCACCAGCGAGGAGTTGAAGCTGATCTCGTTGATGCGGTTGAGGATCTCGCGCGCCATCGTCGGCGCCTCGGGGCGATTCATCGGATTGATCTGGACGATCACGACTTCCTTCGAGATGCATTCGTGAACCAGCGGCGAGATCGGCGGGTTGGCGAGATAGCCGCCGTCCCAGTAGCTCTCCCCCTCGATCTCGACGGCGCGGAACAGGATCGGCAGGCAGGCCGAAGCGAGCAGCGCGTCGACGGTGAGCTCGTGCGTCCGGAACACCCTGAGCTTGCACGTCCGCACGTTGGTGGCGGCGACGAACAGCTTGATGTCGGAGCGCTGGCGCAGGCCCTCGAAATCGACCAGATCGACCAGGATGTCGCGCAGCGGATGGAGGTCGAGCGGATTGAGCTGATAGGGCGAGAACAGCCGCGTCACGGCGTCGAGCACGTGAAAGCCGAGCGTGTCGTCCATGTTCCAGCCGACATGCAGCGGCGCCAACGCCTTGGTCATCGCCATCGGCACCAGCGCGCCGTCGCTGACCCGGCGCCAGAACTCGTAGAGCGCCGCGATCGCGCCCTTCTGGCGGCCGCGCACGAAGCCGTCGGTGAACACCACGGCGTTCATCGCGCCGGCGCTGGTGCCGCTCAGGCCGTCGATGAACAGGCGGCTGTCGCTCATCAGCCGCTCGAGCACGCCCCAGGTAAAGGCGCCGTGGGCGCCGCCGCCCTGCAGCGCCACGTTGATGCGTTTGCGGCCCTTGTGATGCTTGGCGTCAGTAGTGGTCATACGGCCTCAGCCCCGATTGCGGCGCTTCCTCGAGCCCACATTGGTCAGATCCGGGGCATTTGGCAAAAATTTCAGGGTCGCGGGCGCCGCGGCGGTTAGCGCGGGTCGCCCTGGTCGACCACCTCGATCGTCATGCCGAAGGCTTGCGCGGCACCGGCCGGGATGACGGCCAAGCCGGGCTTGTCCTCGAACCGACCGGAAAAATCGCTCGGCTCCGGATGGCCGTGCCACGGCTCG
Organism: Pseudomonadota bacterium; assembly: GCA_016195115.1. Taxonomy (GTDB): domain Bacteria; phylum Pseudomonadota; class Alphaproteobacteria; order Elsterales; family Elsteraceae; genus JACQAI01. The sequence goes on along the minus strand of JACQAI010000097.1, from coordinate 1,795 downwards.
ATGCACACGAAGTCGCCCGGCGGGCGCGACCAGATCGCGAGCTGGGGCAGGCCGGCGAAGGCGATCCGCAGCGCCAGCGGCGCGTTCGGTGCGCCGTACTCGACCCAACGGCTGGCGAGCGACAGGAACACGATGGAGCCGGTGCGAAACACGTCGTCGGTCAACCGCAGCGCGCTGCCGACCAGCGGCGTCTGGGTGCGCGCGCGATCGAGCCAGCCGTCGTGCGGCCGCATCGCGACCAGCGCGTCGGTGTCGTCGGGGAACCGGATGGCGTAGTCGGTCTTCGCCCGACCAGGCTCGAGCGGCCAGCGGAAACCGGGATGGAAGCCGAAGCTGGCCGGCAACGGACCGGCGCCTCGGTTCGCCAGCTCGGCGTCGACCGTCAGTCGTCGGCCGTCGAGCGCGTAGGTGAGCGAGAGCCGGAACGCATACGGGTAATGCACGAGCGTGCGCTCGGAATCCTCGAGCACCAGCCGGCACGATGACGCCGACGCGCCGGCGACCTCGAAGCTGCACTCGCGGGCGAACCCGTGCATCGGCATCTCGTGGACCCGGTCGCCGACCCGGATCGAGTCGCGATGGGTGCGGCCGACCACGGGAAACAGGATCGGGCTGGTGCGATCCCAGAACGCGGGACCGCCGTGCCACAGCAGCTCGCGACCCCGGTAGCGCAGCCCGACCAACTCGGCGCCGTCGACGGCGATGTGCGCCTCCAGGTCGGCGGAGCGGAGCTCGATCGGTGGTACCGCGCTCGGGGCCACCGCGCGCGCTATCGGACGACGATGCCGGCGCGCCGGATCAGCTCGCGCTTGGCGGCGATGTCGCCGGCCACGTAGCGGGCGTAGACGTCGGGCGGCATGTAGGTCACGACCTGCTGCGACGCCTTGACGACGGCGAGAAAGCGCTCGGAGCGCACGGCGACGTCGCAAGCGGCCGCGAGCCGTTGCACGATCGCGCCCGGTACGCCCTTGGGCACGAAGACGCCGGCGGTGCCGTCCTGGACGACCGGGAAGCCCAGCTCGGTCGCGGTCGGCACGTCGGGAATCTCGGCGCTCCGTTGCGCCGTGACGACCGTCAGCAGGCGAAAGCTCTGCGCCAACGCGAGGCCGATATTCAGCATCGCGGCGTCGATCTCGCCGGCGCGCAGCGCCGCGATCACCGGCGGATCGCCGCGGAACGGCACGCCGAGCGTCTTGATGTCGGCCAGCGCCTCGAACTGCGCCAGCGCCAGATGCGGCACGGTCGCGACGCCGCCGAAGCCGACGCTGAGCTTGCCCGGCGCCAGCTTCGCCTTGCCGACCAGATCACCCAGGGTCTTGAGCGGGCCGTCGGCCTTCACCGCGATGCCGAATTGCTGGGTGACGACGCCACACACTCCCAACGCGTCGTCGGGCTTGTACGGCAGGTCGGCGATCAGGTGCGGCTGGATCGAGATCGGCCCGAGCGGCGAGAAGCCGACCGTGTAGCCGTCGGGCTTGGCGCTCAGCACGACGCCGGTGCCGATTGTCCCCGAGGCGCCGTCGCGGTTGGCGATCACGACCGGCTGACCCAACGTCGCCGCCATGCTCTCGGCGATCGCGCGCGCGGCGACGTCGGTTGCGCCGCCGGCGGGAAACGGCACGACCATCTGGAGCGCGCGTGTCGGCCAATCGGCGGCGCCGGCGGGCGCGATACCCAGGACGACCAGCAGCGACGCGCACCGGAGGTGGCGACGGAACATCGGCCTCACTTCTTCTCGATGTTCCAGTAGACGTTGACGTTGGCGGTCAGCAGACCGCTGACGTTGCTGCGCCAC